>CAMZLS010000148.1 GCA_947311765.1 uncultured Helicobacteraceae bacterium | reverse complement strand
TCCCAATCTGAGAGGCGATACGGATACGCTGTGCCTCACCTCCACTAATACTTCGTGCATCACGGTTAAGTGTCAGATAGCCAAGTCCCACATCATAAAGAAAGAAAAGGCGTTCATTTATCTCTTTTAAAATTGGCTCGGCAACCATCTGTTCTTGTACACCTAGATACTCAAAATTGCTCTTGTTAGCAAACCATTCATAACTTTTTGCGATAGGCATACGGATGATATCTGAAATCTTTTTATCACTTACATGTACGGCTAAGCTTTCACGTTTAAGGCGGTTTGAGTCACAGATATTACAAGGTTTTTCACTCATATAATCTGCTAACTCTTTCTCATCTTTAAACATATCGTAGGCTATTTTTATAATCCCTGGCCAGACACGTTTTATGGGATGATTTTTCCACTTAAATGTTATCTCTTCAATATCACCGTGCATAATAGCTTTTTGCTGATAAGTTTCTAGTTCACTAAAAGGCTTTGTGATACTGATTTTATTGGCTTCACAAAAACCTTTTAAAAATGTAAAGTAATAGCCCTTATTGAAACCATAAACAATTTTCACCGCCCCTTTTTCAATACATAAATCACTATCTATAATCTTGTCATGATCTAAGGCGTAGCGTATTCCCAAGCCATCACACTCAGGACAAGCACCTTTTGGAGAGTTAAAAGAGAAGCTTAAAGGCTCAAGAGGCTCAAAACTGACCTTACAATCAAAGCAGGCATTATGCTCACTATAATGAATATACTTCTCTTTCATATCCATCTCTTCATGATTGAGTACTTCAAGCTCTACTTCGCCATAACTCTCTTTAAGCGCGCGTTCTACATCTTGAGCGATACGGTCAATATTGTCCTCTTTCATCACGATGCGGTCGATTACTACTTTGATAGTATGTTTTTTTGTTTTAGAAAGTTCTATCTCTTCATCAAGACGAACCATTACGCCATCAATCATCGCGCGGACATAGCCCTTATGCACTAGAGACTCAAGCATATCTGCAAAGCTTCCTTTTTTCTCTCGAATCAGCGGTGCTAAGATAACAACTTTTGCACCAAGAGGCAATTTTTTTACCTGATTGATAATATCACTCGCACTCATCTGTGAAATCCGTTTTCCACAATGATGACAGTGCTGAACACCAATACGCGCATACAGCAGACGAAAATAATCATAAATCTCTGTGATAGTCCCTACGGTAGAGCGTGGATTTTTAGAGGTTGTTTTTTGATCAATTGCAATGGCAGGGGTTAAACCCTCTATCTTATCTACATCAGGCTTGCCGATACGGTCTAAAAACTGACGGGCATAGCTAGAGAGTGATTCCATATAACGGCGTTGTCCCTCTGCATAGAGAGTATCAAAGGCTAGCGTTGATTTACCGCTACCACTGAGTCCCGTACAGACTACTAGCTTGTTTTTAGGAATATCTATAGAGATATTTTTCAGATTATTTTCTCTTGCACCGCGAACTTTTATCAGTTGTTTATCCATGAATTACTACCAGTCTGTAAAATAAATATGTTGCTATAAGCGCGTAAAAAAGCACCAATAGACGCTTTTGAAGCACATTTTGCGTTTTATGTTTCAAGTAAATGCCGCCATACACCCCAAAGAGCGAGGCAATACCTATTATTATGCCATGATAATAATCAATACTACCATTCAAGCTTACACTAATTAATCCTGAAATGGAAGAAAAAACTACAAAAAAGAGTCCTGCTGATATCGCTTCTTTAAGCCTTACATGGAAGAAGCCTACAAGTATGGGTGTAAGTAATATAGAACCCCCTACCCCGATAGAGATAGAAAAAGCTCCCACAACAGCACCAATAAGAAAAAGGATCGCAGGGTGCACAACTCTAGCTTGGCGGTCTTCTATGACTTTGAAAAAGAGTCTTATTAGAGCAAAAATTACAAAAGAAAAAAACACCCACTCTAAAACCTTTTCATCAAAAGAAGCAATAATAAAAGAGCTTGAAAGTGCACCAAAAGAGCCTCCTAGACCCAAGGAGAGCACTACAGGAATATCGAGTGTACCTTTTTTGTTATTAATGTATGAGCCAAAAAGAGAGCTAAAAACCATCTGAACAATGGATATACCGACAGCACTCTTTATATCAAAGCCGATTATCAATAAAAGTGGCACAAGAATAGTACCCCCACCAACACCAAAGAAGCCTGATAGTGTTCCGACAACAATACCGAGGGGGATAAGTTCTATGTCCATGCTATTCCTAAAACTTTTTTTGCAATTATACACAAGAGAGGGTTAAGGAGAGCTCTAAAATCTATGGGTGCTTGGGTACTAGTTTTTTTCATATAATAATATCGTCATTATAGCAATAGCTTGTAATAAAAAACATTCTTTACATGTAAGACTTATCCAATTTAAAAGATTTTGCGTTATAATCTCTAGTATCTATCTCTTGGGAGCCTTAATGATCCATTATATTGAAACAGCAGCACAAAATTTTTCGAGTCATCAATTGGAATCTTCTTTTGAAAAAATTACTACTCCACCTAAAGTGAGAACATTTATTGTTTACATAGATGTAAATATGGCTAAAGGCGGTTCAAATCGTGTTTACTTAGCATGTGATGAAGCGCTTATGAAACAGATAGCAGAACTTTTTTTAGATGAAGCTATTGATGATGAAGAGACACTCAAAGATTTTGCACTTGAGACTGCCAATATGGTTATAGGAAGTGCCAAAGTGATTGCTGAAGAAGAGGATGTGGAACCTTTTAGCATCTCAACACCGATTTTTGAAAAGTTTGACTATTTTGATTTTTCTTATGATGAGATAAGCTCACTTAAAATCAACAATCACACTGCCATTATCGCTACAAAGGAGATTTAATTGGATGAAAAGAGAAAAATAGAGACTACTGTCAAAGAAAATTCTTTTGATCTCAATGAGCTAAATTGGATGAATTATGAGGGTCTTTTGGATATGGAGATAGAGTTTGTAGCCGACTTAGGCTCTACAGAACTGTGCGTATCTGATATACTCAAACTAGAAAAAGGTTCCGTTATCGATCTCAATAAACCTGCTGGTGAAAGTGTCGAATCATATGTTAATGGACGCATTATTGGCAAAGGTGAGGTTATGGTTTATGAAAAAAACCTTGCTATTCGTATCAATGAAGTACTAGACTCTAGTGCCGTTTTATATTACTTATCTAAAGAGCGTTTATGAAATTACTGTTTTTAACCCTTCTTCCCCTTTGGCTTTTTGGCTCACAGATTTTAAACTATAATATTTATGATCGCACTGACCGCGTTGATTTGATGCTTACTTTTGATACTCCTTTTGAAGGAACCATTTCTCAACAACACCAAAGTGACAGTATTCTTATTAAACTAAACAATGTTTCAATCGAATCACCCAAGGTAAAAACATTAAATTCAAAGTTTTTAAGCAAGATAACTATCACACCGATAGGGACTCAAGTGCAGATTTTAGCACGTGTTCCTAACTCTATTAGTATGCAAGCATCAAAAACTTCAGATGCTTATGGTTTACGATTACGATTCTTAAAAAAAACCTTAACAGAAAAAACTGAAAGTCAAAAAAAAGTGACCAACCTCTCTGCTCTACCAACAAAAAATAGTAGTGAGCTTGAAGACAATTATATACTTGTTGTTATTATTCTCATTGTCGGTCTTATAATAACATTTTGGCTCAAACGCTCTATGTTTAATAGCGCAAATAGCACTTCAAAGCCATCTCTTTTTAAGTCAAGTAAAAACAGCAGCAATCTTAGTGAAGCATCTATACGTTTTCAAAAACAACTTGACCAACACAATAGTGTTATGATGCTAGATTATGCTGATGCGAGTTATCTTGTAATCATAGGAAACAACAATGTTATCTTAGATAAATTTCATGATGCAAAGCCTGTTACGCAAAGTGACTTTGAAAGTATTCTTGATAACAAAGAAGAGGAACTAGAAAGCTATCTTCAACTTGACAAAATTGACAAGGTCGAAGCAAATGAAGTTCTTGAGAGTTATAAAGAGAAAGCATCCATTTAAACCAAATAGCTCTCTTTAAAAAAAGTGTCGATGATATCACGAAACTCTGCGATATCATCGACACGATTTACCTTATCTCGTAGAGCTGAAGCACCTGCGTAACCCTTAGAGTAGGTATGAGTATGTTTACGAAACATTGGCACGCCACGTTTAGAGTAAAATTCCATCATCTTATCAAAATGCTCTAAAATAATCTGATGTTTTATCAGAGGGTCTATATCCGCACTACCCGTTTTAAGTTGATGAAATATCCAAGGCGCACCTACTGCTCCACGTCCAATCATCACGCCATCAGCGCCCGTATGTTCGAGCACCCATTGCGCTTTCTCATAGGAGTCTATATCGCCATTGGCAATAACTGGAATAGAGATAGCTTCTTTCATCTCTTTTATAGCATCATAATCCACTGCTGCTTTAAACTTTCCTGTGCGAGTACGTCCATGCACTGCTATAAAATCAGCACCACTTGCTTCAACAACTTTTGCAATTTCTATATGATTTTTCTCTTCAAACCCTAAGCGTACTTTTACTGTTGTCATAGATTTGTTTGAAGTCTCTTTTATCGTTCTTATGAGAGAGCCCATTTTGTCAAGATCACGCAAAAGTGAACTGCCAGAACCATGCCCAACAACCTTAGGAACAGGACAGCCACAGTTGAAATCAATAATATCTATCCCCTCTTGCTCATTAAGAACTCGGACAGCCCTTTGCACAATATCTTCATCTGAACCTGATATCTGTACTGAATAGGGATCCTCATTGGGATTTTTTTCTAGCATTTTAAAGGTTTTTTGTGAACCATGCGCAAGTGCATTAGAGCTAATCATCTCACTCACTGTTAAATCAGCACCAAACTTTTTCACCACACTGCGAAAAGGCAGGTCAGTAAAACCAGCTAAAGGTGCTAAAACATACAGGGGTATATCAAAGGAAATTTTATTTGTCATAAGGAAGTCTATATATTAAGATGCTTGCAGAATTATCTGCAAACTTTTGGAGTAAAGAGGTTGATTCTAAAGTTTTTATTTGCCTCTTTGAGTGCGCGATAAGCGCGAAATTGTAGATACTCATTTTCAGGAGAGGCATCTAAAAGTTCGTTTGCCCGCTCTACAACTTCAAGGTCATAAAGAGTATAGATATACGCAGCAGTAGCATCATCATTAGCATTACTTAAACGCTCAAAGAGATCTATTCTCTCTTCAGGCATCATTGTTTTAGATAAAATAATAGAACCACAAATATATTCATCTTCACTAATTTGTACTTTTTGAATAAGTTCAAAGAGTTTTTCGTTATCGATATCTAAGGCATTTTCATCAGCATTAATACGCTCAAATATAGACACCAAAGCATCCTTAGAGATATATTTATTGTATCGCATAATAGAGTTAAGCGAAGCGGTTAGAACAAAATCTTTATACGCTCTATTTGCTAATTCAGGAGCAAAACGCTCAGGCTTATTAAGAACATCTTCTGCCGTAATATCTCCATGTTCGTAACGTCGTGTATTATACTTCATAGCAAGAGGATTAGTATTTTCTATAAGAAATTTACGTAAATCTACAACTTTACCATCTTCGATATCACTCATAAATTCAAGTGTTTCATTGATAATTTTGTCTTCACTTGCTTTAAGTCTTTCAGTAGGAATAAGTTTTGATTTATCAATGATATCTCCTAGGATTGCATAGCGTTTGGTTCGATAAGAACTTCGACGATTTTTCTTCCCTAAAAGAGCATCAGAAAGCGCATTAACTAATTCATTATAATCTTTTCTATAACGACGCAATTCCATCATTTTTGAAATACTACATGAACCCATGTGTAAAAGACTAGCTAGATATAAAAAAAACAGGGGTAATACTACCAAAACACCAATTGGCATTGGAGGAACTTTTATCCCAAAAAAATCTATACTTCTTATATCTTGAGAAATATTGGTATCTACAAACCAAGCAACAAATATCATCAGTATAAATGTAGCAATTGTATAACGCTTAATGTTCATCACGACTCCCTAATTATCATTTTTTTCAGCAATCTCACGACAATCAATGCAGTATTTAGCATGAGGTTTAACTTTCAGACGCTGTATGCCAATATCTTCCTCACACATATCACAAATTCCATAGTTCTGATCTTTAATTTTAGCTAATGCTGCTTCAATTTCATACAATTCCAACTGCTGCTGAGAGCCAATCGCTGTTTCTACAAGATTATTGTTGCTGGCAGAAGCATAATCACCTTCATCATTGAGTTCTAAATCTTGTAATTGATTCATCTCATCTGTAACACCTGAAATATTTTTCTTAATCTGTGCACATCTCGCCTCTAAAATATCTTCAAAAAACTCTAATTCACTACCTCTCACTATATTCCCTTTTTATTTATGATAAGGATGCTTATATAAAATGCTAAATCCACGATATATCTGTTCAAGTAGTACCGATTTTGCAATCTTGTGACTCATCGTCAAAGATCCCAAAGAGATACTTACATCACAAGCCTTAATAAATTCATCATCAAAGCCATAGGCACCACCTATAAAAAAATTTACGGACATTTTATCACTTAATAGCTTACTAAACTCTATACTATTGATGCTTTTTCCATCAGGATGCAAAACAACTGAATAAGATTTATCCAAATATGGTTTTAAAACCTTTGTATAAGATGCTTGAGACGCTTTTGGCGAAATAGTATGTGCCTTAGCAACTTCTTTAGGAAATAGCTCAATATCTTCTATTTTTGCAAAGCGTGTTATCATTTTTTCGATATCTTTATAGAGAGGATCATAAATACAACGCTCTTTTTTTGCGATAGAGATGATACTAACTTTCAAGAAGTCCACTCCCTATAACTTTATAGCTTACATGTAAGAACTCATCATCAAGTTTGACTCCGCCAATAGCTGCTACCTTATGAGATGATATTATAGCTAAGTCATCAAGAGTATCTCCTAAAACACTAGCAACATCTTTGGTGCTAGTATCACGGTATGCCCCTAAGCCTATATAATCTAAATCAAGCTCGTTTGCAATAAGAATCTCTTCTCTATTATGTGTTGAAAGTCCTAAAAGCTTATCTTTTCCAATAATAGCCCTTAATATTTCAACTGCTTTTTTGACATCAGCATCAATCTTTACTAAATCCTCTTGACCTACATGTACGCCATCACAATACTCAATAAGCTCATAAGCATCATTGATAATGACAAAACCATCATAGAGTTGTCTTAGAAGAATAAGTTGGTGTTTGATTGTAGCTATATCAGAAGATTTATTGCGGTATTGGATAATCGTAGCACTCTTGTTTTTACAAATCTCTACAAAAGTTTCAAGCTCCATACCACGAGCATCAAGCATATCTTGATCACAAAGCGCGTAGAGTTGCATTAGCGCTTGAGTAACATTTTGATAAGATCGCCTAAGGTCTGTTTCATATCGTTACGATTTACAACCATATCTACAGCACCTTTTTCTAGTAAAAACTCTGCGCGTTGAAACCCCTCGGGTAAATCAGAGCCAATAGTCTGCTTAATGACTCTCTGCCCAGCAAAGCCAACCAAAGCGCCAGGTTCTGCAATAATTATATCACCAAGAGTTGCAAATGAAGCACTTACCCCACCCATAGTTGGATCAGTTAAAACTGAGATATAAGGAAGTTTAGCATCTGAAAGTTTTGCAAGTGCTGCAGAAGTTTTACTCATCTGCATCAAAGAATAAGTACTCTCTTGCATACGAGCACCACCGCTCGCACTGATAATAATAAGGCCTTCACGATTTTCTATAGCACGATTTACCGCGCGTACAATTTTTTCACCCTCAACAGAGCCTAGAGAGCCGCCCATAAAAGAAAAATCAAAAACTACAAGCTGAACAGGAATGCCATGAATTTCACATGAACCACTTAAAACTGATGAGTGGCGTCCTGTCTTTTTGATACCTTCTTCCACGCGCTTAGCATAGCTTTTTTTATCTACAAATTTAATAGGATCGACAGGATAAAGATTTGAATCAAACTCCACGAACGTATCTTTATCCGCTACTATTTTGATACGAGTATCCACACCAATACGAATATGAAAACCACATTTTGGGCAGACATAATTTTGATTTTCTATCTCTTTATAATACATCAAAGCATTACATGATTTACACTTTATCCAGTGAGCGGGCGCCTCATCTTTACTTGCTTGTTTCTTGGTGTTAGAACTACTAAAAATATCAAAAAGACTCAATTGCTATCCTTTAAAATTATAAGTTGATAAAGTTTTTCAAAGGTCTCTTTATCCTTTGAAATAATAATGCAAGTATCATCTTTATAGCTGTAAAGAGTCTTGCAAATGTGCATTCCTGCAATAATATCATATTGACGCATTGTACCTAAAAATAGCACATAATCAACATAATGTGCGTACGCTAGCGAAAGAGCCACTGCACCAGGTGAGCGAAACTTTAAGTTATTTTCTTTTAAAATCACTGCTATTTCAGGATTGTGATACGCTTTTTCAAAAAGACCTATGGCACTTGAAGTTGCTAAAATACTCTTACACCCCAAGAGTACCTCCTCGTTCCTTGCAGCGCATGTAAGATTAAAAATATTCTTACATGTAAGCGTATCATCACTACGAACAAAAAAATCACCGTTAAGAAAATTACAAACAATACCACAGAGCGTGGTTGTCTTATTTACTAAGGCAATAGAGGTTCCATAATAGGGAAAACCACTTTTAAAATTATCACTTCCATCAAGCGGGTCAATGATTATAGTATGAAGACCCTCTCCCAAATACCCGCTCTCTTCAGAAAGAATTTTTCCAAAACAAGAGAGGTGTTTATAAAGAATTTTTTCAGCAATCAGATCAGCACCGATACTAATATCACCACCATGCCCTTGTGAGTGCTCTTTAAAAAGAGTCTCTCTTTCACTATGAGCAAAAGTATCAACAATTTCTCTGCACGCTTCAAAAGGAGGCATCTATAAAGTTTTGCTCGCTCATTAGCCTAAGGATTTAATAATACTACGCGCTGCTTCACGACCATCAAATGCTGCAGTAACAACTAAGTCCGCACCACGATAACAGTCACCACCTGCATAAACACCAGAAGTTGATGTTTGATGATTATCATCAACAATAACACCACCCCATTCATTTGTCTCTATTCCATTTTCCGCAAAAAATGCAGGGACAGCAGGATCAAAGCCTAGAGCCATAATAACAACATCAGCCTTAACTTGGAACTCACTACCATTAACCTCCTCCATGCGTTGACGACCACTCTCATCTTTAGCACCGAGGATAGTTTTAATCATACTCACACCAACTGCTTTGGACTCATCACCAATAATAATCTCTTTAGGAGAGGCATAAAAAGTAAAATCAACTCCCTCTTCCATCGCATTTTTATACTCTTTTTTACTGCCTGGCATATTGTGAGCATCCCGACGATACAAGCATGTTACACTTTTTGCACCCTCACGCTTGGCGGTACGAACACAATCCATAGCAGTATCTCCACCACCAATAACAACAACATCTAAATCTTTAAAATCGAACTCTTTAGAATAGTTTTGTCCAAAGTTTTTTTGTCCAATAGCAGTTAAATACTCCATTGACGCATAAACATTACTTGCAGACTCACCACTTATACCAGCACTTTTAGCACTCGTGGCACCAATTCCAATAAAGACTGCATCATGATTATCAGCAAGTTCTTCAAAAGAGATATCTTTGCCAACTTCACAGTTTACATGTAAGTCCATTCCCGCTTCTACTAAAAGCTTTACACGGCGCTCAACAACTTTTTTATCAAGCTTAAAGTTTGGAATACCATACGTTAAAAGTCCACCTGCTCTATCAGCGCGCTCATACATGCTCACACCAAAACCTGAACGCAGTAGATATGTTGCAGCAGAGAGACCAGCGGGACCCGAACCGATAATAGCCACTTTTCTATCACGAGTCACACCTGGAAAATCAGGTTTTAGACCTTGCTTGAAGCCTTCTTCGCTAATATAAGTCTCAATCGAACTAATAGTAATAGCACCATGACCATCATTAAGCGTACAGTCACCTTCGCAGAGTCTATCATGAGGACAAACACGTCCCATAACCTCTGGAAATGGCGAAGGCTCATTTGATAGTTTAAATGCAAACTCCAAATCTTTTTCTGCAATGGATTTTAACCATTGAGGGATGTAGTTATGAAGTGGGCATTTATTAAGACAAAAAGGATCACCACATTGAATACAGCGTTCACTCTGTTGTGAAGCATCTGGATTATCAAAAACCTCATAAATTTCATTAAAATCTTTAGTACGCTCTACAACCAAGCGTTTAGAAGGATCAAGACGTCCTGTAGTTAAAAATTCACGCATCTTAATCTCCTTTATCTACGTTAAGTGGAAGTTTTTTAAGGTTCTTAGGGCGAACAAGCCAAAAATTACGAATCTCTACGCGGAAGTTTTCAAGAATAGTTTTCGCTTGCTCACTTCCCGTCTCAACAAGATATTCTTTTAAAAGACGCTTCAAGAAATGACGCGCCTCATCTCCATCATCTGTATCTATACGAACAGCTTCGACTAACTCTGTATTTACATTTTCTATAAAATTATGATCTTCATCAAAAACAAAAGAGATACCGCCTGTCATACCTGCACCAAAGTTAATTCCAGTGCGTCCAAGAATGACAACAATACCACCAGTCATATACTCACAAGCATTATCACCAGTTCCCTCAACAATAGCAAGCGCACCAGAGTTACGAACTGCAAAACGCTCACCAACAGAACCATTAATGAAGAGTTTACCACCTGTTGCTCCATAAAGACAGGTATTTCCACCAGCAGAGAAGGTTTCACCTTGTTGTTCTGGAGTGATAATAATCTTACCTCCATGCATCCCTTTGCCAATATAATCATTGGCGTAGCCATCAAGACGGATAGAGACACCATTAATAAGAAATGCTCCAAGCGCTTGACCAGCAATTCCTTTAAGAGAGATGTTAATCGTCTCATCTTTTAAACCTGCATCACCAAAATATTGAGCAATTTCACCACTTATACGCGCACCAAAACTACGGTTTAAGTTACAAATATCACGCGTAATACGAATTGGGTGATCTGGATGTTTAATCGCACTCATAGCCTCAGCTAAAACATCGACTTCATAAGCATTATCATCAAATGGTGGGTTTGAGTCTTGTTGGCAAGTGTTTATACCCTCTTCCAAGTGCAAGACTGATGAGAAATCAAATTTTTGTGCAAATTCATCTTCAACAACTTTAAGTAAATCACTTCGTCCTATAATCTCTTCTAAGCTTTTATATCCCAATGATGCAAGAATAGCTCTTACATCTTCAGCCAAATAAGTAAAGAAATTGACAACTTGATCTACATTACCCAAGAAATGCTCACTTCTAAGTGTTTCATTTTGAGTTGCAATACCAACCGAACAGCGATTAACATGGCAAATACGAAGCATTTTACAACCAACAATCGTTAAAACTCCTGTACCAAAAGCATAACTTTCAGCACCTAAAAGTGCGGCTTTGACAACATCAAGCCCAGTCTTGAGTCCACCATCTGTTTGAAGATGCACGCTAGAGCGAAGATTATTGGCTTTAAGGGCATTATGTGCTTCTGAAAGTCCTGTTTCCCAAGGGTTCCCTGCAAATTTGATAGAAGTTAGTGGAGCTGCGCCTGTTCCACCATCACCACCAGAGATGATGATTTTATCAGCGTAAGCTTTGGCAACACCTGCAGCAATAGTTCCTACGCCGGCAGTCGATACAAGCTTGACAGTGATAGTAGCTTTTGGATTTACCTGTTTGAGATCAAAAATAAGCTGTGCTAAATCTTCAATAGAGTAGATATCATGATGTGGAGGCGGTGAAATGAGTGTGACACCTGGAACTGTATGACGCAGCTTACCGATAAGAGCAGTTACCTTATGTCCTGGAAGCTGTCCACCCTCACCTGGTTTTGCACCTTGAGCAACTTTAATCTGAATCTCTTGTGCAGAGCGTAGATATGCAGGTGTAACACCAAAACGTCCAGAAGCTACCTGCTTAATCTTAGAGTTACGAATAGTATTAAAACGCTCTTTATCTTCACCACCCTCACCTGAGTTTGACTGAGCACCGATTGTATTCATCGCTTGTGCAATTGTTTCGTGTGCCTCAGGAGAGATAGAACCTAAGCTCATCGCTGCTGAAGCGAAACGTTTAAATATTTTCTCTTTTGGTTCTACTTCGCAAATATCAATGGCTTCTCTATCTGATGTAAACTCAAAGAAGTCACGAATAAACTTTAAGCCACGATTATTTACAATATTACGGAGCTTCTGATAATCTTTTGGATCTCCTGATTTTGAAACAGCGTGGATAGCATGAATCACTTCAGGACCAAAATCGTGGTACTCTTGTCCATTATAAAATTTATAAAAACCGCCAATATTGAGTGGGAAAATCTTATTAAAACCGTTATCAGCATAAGCATCTTTATGCGCTTTTTGCAATCGCTCATCTATATCTTCATAACTAAGGCCAGGAATGAGTGCTTGTGAATCACCAAAACAGTCTTGCACAATATCACGGCTCAATCCCAAGACATCAAAAAGACCTGAATTACGATACGATGCAATAGTAGCGATACCCATTTTTGACATAATCTTCAGCAATCCACCATTAATCGCTAAATGAACCGCTTTAAGCGCATCATGACAATTTGTAGAGTAGTGTTTATTTTGTGTATGCTGCATTACGGTTGCAAATAAAAGATTTGGATAAACTGCACTTGCGCCATACGCGATAAGCGTTGCGGCACTATGCGAGTCAATAACTTCACCAGTAGCCGCTATGATAGAGACTAAGTGCCGCACACCAGCATCTAAGAGAGCTTGGCTTAAACGACCTACTACCATCAGCATAGGCATTATCATTTTTGTTTGGCTTAAATTCATATCATCTAATATTACAATACGAGTGCCTTCATTTTTTACAGATGTAATTATCTCTTCCACTAAAGCTTCTAAAGACTCTTTTAGATTGGATTCATAACTAGTGCTAAAAGTACTGTTTTTATAAACTGCTTTATAGCGTGGTGATCCAGTATCACCAAAAGATTTTAGAACTTCTAGTTTTTCACGAGTGATAATAGGTGAAATAGATTTCAAGCGGTATGCATGATCTGGTGATTCATCTAAAATATTATGAATTTCACCAAATCCTGTGTTGAGACTCATAACTACTTTTTCACGAATAGGGTCGATTGGAGGATTTGTGACTTGTGCAAATTTTTGTTTAAAAAAGTCACTAAAACGACGCTGTTTTACACTAAAAGCAGCCATTGGAGTGTCATCACCCATAGAGCCAACTGCCTCCTTGGAATCCCAAATCATCGGTTCAATAACTTGCTCAATTATCTCATGTGTAATATTAAAATAGCGTTGCGACTGCACAATATTTTTCTCATCAAACTCACAACTTCTTTCATACTGTAAATCAATATGCTCTTGAAGATAGATCATATTTTCATTAAGCCACTTCATATAAGGATTAGATGATTTGAGATAGTCATTAATATCACCATCTTTAAGCACTTTTCCAAATTTCAGATCAAGACCAATCATTTGACCTGATTGCAGGCGACCACGCTCACGAATTTCATTCTCAGGAATATCGATGACACCATATTCACTTGCTATAAGAAATGTGTCATCCTTGGTAATGATATATTTTGAAGGACGAAGACCATTGCGATCTAAAACACAACCAATATAACGTCCGTCTGTTAGTGAAAACGCTGCTGGACCATCCCAAGCCTCAAAGACCGCTGATTGATATTCATAAAAAGCACGAAGTTGGGGATCCATATATGGTGCATTTTGCCATGGAGCAGGAATCACTGAGCGTGCTGCTTTAAAAAAGTCCATACCGTTTGCAATTAAAAATTCAAAGAAATTATCTGCACTTGCGCTATCAGAAGAGCCTTCTTGCAGGATTGGTAAAATCCTTGCTATCTCTTCGTCTGTAAAGATATCACTCTTGAGTGATTCAGATTTTACTTTTACATTAAAACGATTTGCCTCTACGGAGTTAATCTCACCATTATGAGCTACTGCGCGAAATGGTTGCGCTAAACGCCATTTTGGTAAGGTATTTGTAGAGAAGCGTTGGTGAAAAAGTGAAAAAGAGATTTTAAATTTCACATCTTGAAAATCTTTATAAAATTCTTTGATATGCGTTGGCATAACAAGACCCTTATAAGAGAGTACTTTCGAGCTCATTGAAGCGATATAAAAATCTTCATCTTCTACAAAAAAGTGCTCCGACTCTTTACGGCTTAAATATAAAAGCGCATCAAAACGCTGTGTAGCCATAATAGAATTAGGGATAATAAAAAGTTGCATAATAAACGGTAAAGTCTCAAGGGCTTGTTCCCCAAGAGCATTTGTGTCCAAGGGAACTACTCGTTCAAGTACAATTTTTAGATCATTATTGGTACAGATTTCATCTATTTTTGCAAGTTGCTCTTTATCTCTCGTAAACACCGAGGCAATCGCATACATACTAGGAAGCTCAACTCCCTCTTTTTGGGCAACTAGTCTCATGAACTCATCAGGCATAGAGAGAAGCAGTCCACTTCCATCACCCGTTTTGCCATCTGCAGCAACAGCACCACGATGCATCATGCGCTCTAGTGCTGTAATAGCATTTTCCAGATTTTTATGACTTGCACGGTTTTTAATATTGGCAATCAGTCCAAATCCACAGTTATCTTTAAAAGATCGTAATAAATCGTGATATTCACCCATTCATCTGCCTTTTTAATAAAATTTAATCTCTTTTTAAAGTATATTATCTTATTTAGAGTTTTAGGCTTGTATTTTAACTTTTTTTGTGTTAAGATTTTATAAATTATAGAGTATTATCCAGTCTAAAAAAATCCAGTGAGTAGAAAAGAAGCAATTTGCAAGGTTTCATAATAAAAGTCAATCGCTTCAAAGATGAAGATTTAATAGTTACCATCATAACACAGCAAAACTTACAGATACTTTATCGTTTCTATGGGGCGCGTCATAGTGTCATTAGTCTTGGCTTTAAGATAGATTTTGAAATAAAAAAGAGTTTAAATAGCACTATCGCTCAACTTCGTGAGGTCATTCATCTAGGACATCCGTGGATTACAGACAGATCACGTCTGAGTCTTTGGCAACAGTTTATTGCACTTTTTTATCCTCACTTAAAAGACACCGAGGAGATTGATGATTTTTATTTTTATCTTTTAGACCATGCCGCCCAAACATGGCATCAGCAAAATCCAAAGCGTATTGCCATAGAAAGTTATGTGAAAATACTCAAGCATGAGGGGCGTTTACATGAAGATTTTTTCTGTTTTTATTGCGAAGAAAACATAGAAAAAGATATCTCACTTTTACGAGCTTTTTTACCTTCGCATCCGCAATGTTCTCATCGTCTTAGTGTGCCAAGAAAAACTTTACGAAAACTTTATGAAGATGAGAATAGCCTATTTATGAGCGATAAGGATGTTGATGTACTTTGGCATGTTCTTATCGAAGGGCTTTGATGCACTATATAGGCTCTAAAGAAAAACTGCTTCCTTTTTTAAAAAGAGAGATATCGCATCATGTTGAAGGATCCTTACATGTAAAGAGTTTTTGTGACCTTTTTGCTGGGAGTGGCGCTGTTGGGCGTGGCTTTAATGAAGAGGTCTTACATGTAAGCAGTAATGATGTGGAATATTATAGCTATATTATTAATCATGCTTATCTTAAAACAAGCTCCTTAAAGGATTATACACACCAAATAGACGAACTCAATCAACTTGCACTTACACAAGGACTTATCTTTAAACATTATGCACTAGGTGGTGGTGAAAAGCGTCACTATTTTAGTGATGAAAATGCCCAGAAAATTGATGCTATACGCCAGCATATAGAACTTTGGTATCACAATCAAAGCATAGATAAAGAGCGTTATTATCTTCTTCTTGCCACGCTTATAGAATCAGTAACTTATATTGCAAATACTGCCTCAATATTTAGTGCTTTTTTAAAAAATCTTAAAAAAACAGCGCATACCCCTCTGTATTTAGATGCCTTACATGTAAGAGAAAACAGAGAAGAAAATCGCGTATATCATAATGATAGCAATACTCTTATCAAAGAGCTTCAAGGTGATATTCTTTATCTTGATCCTCCCTATAATCTAAGGCAATATGGTGCAAACTATCATCTTTTAAATACTATTGCTAAATACAAACCTTTTAAACCAAAAGGCAAAACTGGGCTTCGTAAATATTACAGCTCTCCTTTTAGCAAACGCAAAAGTGCTTATGAAAGTTTGAAAAACTTACTTGAAAGTGCTAAGTTTAAACATATCTTTTTAAGCTATAACAATGATGGAATCATAGATAATAATGATATTGAAAAGTTAATGAAAAACTTAGGAAAATATGAGCAAGTCTTTCAAGAGCACAAACGTTTTAATGCTAAAAATGCTACTAAAAACTATAAAACGATAGAGTATCTCCATATTTTGAAAAAATTCAGATAAATTAACATTTATGGCACTATAATGTTGATATTATTTTAATACTATTCAGTATTTTTTAAAAAACTAATATGTGCGGAGTCATATTTGAATCCTTTTATAACACACTCTTTTATTGTAAAATCAAGTAGCGATATTCATCCTCTTATTACTGAAATAGCTCAAGTTACGCAGGCAAAATCTATAGCCTTAGTTCATATTAACGCTTATATTCATAACACCGTTTTAGTACATAATTTCAAGCATGAACTCCTAGAAATATTTCCCGAACTCAATATTGTAGAACTTCACCATGAAAATAAAAATGAAGTTCTTATAAGGCTTTATACACACAGCGAAGAAACTACTATTAATCCTATTGAGCACTCTATCATTCATCAACTTTCTCATGAGAATAAAAAGCTAGAATAAGCCTTGTCAGAAAATAAAAAGCAACTTTTGGAGCGCTTTTGCACTGATGCACTCAGTAATCTTCCTAATCTTTATAAATTAAGAAATGATCTTGAAAACAATTATAACTCTAATCTTATTATTTTAAATATAGATAATTTTAAAATTATAAATGATTTTTATGGTTTTACTGTAGGCGATTATATAATTGAGTCTTTCGCAAGAACCATTGTGGAAAAAATTTCAGATGGCTGTGTTTACCGTATTACAGGTGATGAATTTGGAGTTATAACAGATGATTTTCTTAATTTTTATGCGCTTAAGGCTTATATGAATAAATTAGCATCTGAGCTTTCTCATCTTGTATTCTCTTATTCAGACACTGAAATTTATATTGATATCACTATGGCGACTTCTAGTAGTGATGAACATGATATTTTTTCAAAAGTCAATATGGCTTTACGCTATGCGAAAGAGAACAAGCTCTCTTTTTGGATTTATGAAGATAGAATGAAACTAGGTGACGAGTATGAAACAAATCTCAAAATTGCCACTAAAATTCGCAAAGCTATCGAAGCTTCAGGAATCATTCCCTACTTTCAGCCAATAGTGGATAATAAAACAGATAAAATTGTAAAATTTGAAGTCCTAGCGCGTCTTATAGATGAAAATGGAACTATTCTAGCACCTCAAAACTTCATTCCTATTGCAGAAAAGATTAAAGTTTATAATCTTATAACCAAGTCTATTATAGAAAAAAGTTTTGCTATTTTTAAAGAGAACGAGTATGACTTTAGTGTAAATCTCTCTATTGATGATATTATGAATCAAGAGATTTATAATTTCATTATTGAAACTTTAAGAGATAGTAATATCGGTCACCGTGTTGTTTTTGAAATTCTTGAGTCTGAGCAGATTACGGACTATAAAAAAGTATTGCGTTTTATTACAGAAATTAGACGCTATGGGGCTAAAATTGCCATAGATGATTTTGGAACAGGCTTTTCAAATTTCTTTTATTTAACCAAGATTGAACCTGATTTTATAAAAATTGATGGTTCACTTATTGCCGATATTGATACCGATACAAATGTACAAATTGTTGTTCAAAGTATGATTGATTTTGCGAAAAAGATGAATATTGAAACTATTGCTGAGTATGTTCATTCTTCAACCGTACTCTCAACCGTTAAAGCAATGAAAATTGACTACTCGCAAGGCTTTTATATTGACAGACCTAAGCCAGAGATTAATGTATAAGGTCAGTTTTTAATAAGTTTGACACCCATTTCTCTATGGTGAGTATAGGGAAATTGATCAAATAGCACCATATCTTCAATCTCATGAGTTTGTGTTAAAAATTTCAAATCACGCTTCAATGTTTCAGGATTACACGAGATATAGACAATATGCTTAAAACGACTGCTGTATGCCAAAGAGAGTGCATCCATTCCGGAGCGTGGAGGATCAACAAAGATAGCATTAAAATCATAGGCTTTCAAGTTTAGACCCTCAAGACGACGAAATAGACGCACCCCATCCATCGCTTCTACAAACTCTTCTACACTCAAACGCACAAAGTTGATATTTTCAATATCATTTAAGCTCATATTAACTTTTGCGGCATTGATAGATGATTTTGAAATTTCTGTTGCTAAAATCTTCTCAAAAATTGTCGCAAAGGGTATAGTAAAGTTACCTGCACCACAATAGAGTTCTAATAAATCGCCACCCACTCCATCAAATTTTTTCATAGCCCAGCTTATCATGGCTTCATTTACAGTAGTATTTGGCTGCGTAAAGCTGTTTTCTATATGTTGAAAATAGAAATTAGTGCTGTTTACATGTAAGGTCTCTGTCACATAATCTTGTGTAAGAACCTCTTTTTGCTTTCGACTTCGCCCGATGATATGAATATTAAGTTTCTCACTTAAAGCTTTCGATTTTTCTCTCCACGCTTCATCCAAACGGCGATGATACAAAAGTGAAACAACAATCTCACCTGATGAAGCAGAGAGAAAATCAGCACCAAAGAGTTTCTTATCCATCTCAAACTCTTTTAAAACAGTTATAAGCTTAGGCATTAAAGAAAATATACTCTCTGCAACCATAGGACACTCATCGATCATAAGTGTTGTTTTAGATTTTTGAGAATTCATAGCATAAGAGATTGCATCGCCATCGTGCCAGATACGAAACTCTGAGCGCGCTCTATAGTGTGATTTGGGTGAAGCAAAGGCGATAATATCTTCCGCATACATCTCTTGGAACTCTTCTTGCGTCTGAGTCAGCTTTTTATGTAACTGAAAATCATAGCCATTTTCATACTCACGACAACTCCCACACTCACCAAAATATTTACAATTCAAACTTTATTTCCCATATTAATCTTTTCTATTTAATACTTGCTATCAAATTCCCTATCAAGAGATTCCACCCATCCACTAAAACAAAAATCAGTATCTTAAAGGGCAGAGATATCATAACAGGTGGTAACATCATCATACCCATAGACATCAAGATAGATGCCACAACCATATCTATTACAAGAAAGGGCAAAAAGAGCAAGAAGCCTATCTCAAAAGCAGTTTTTAACTCACTAATAACAAAGGCGGGAATGACAACCGAAAGTGGAACCTCAGAGATATTTTGTGGATTTTGCATCTTTCTTATGCGGATAAAAAGGGCTAAATCTTTCTCTCTAGTATTGCGAATCATAAAGTTTTTAAAAGGTTCTGCTGTCTTTGTAAAAGCCTCTTCATAAGATATCTTTTGGGCTATATAGGGTTTAATTCCTGCTTCATACGCCTTTGTTCCCACAGGTTCCATAACAAAAAAAGTTAAAACAAGAGCTAGCATTACCATCAACTGTGTTGGCGGTACCTGTTGCGTTCCCATCGCTTGGCGTAAAAATCCAAAAACGATAACAAAACGCGTAAAGGTTGTCATTACCAAAATCATACTTGGCGCTAAAAACAGTAATGTTAGAACAATGATAACATTAAGTGAAGTGACTAGCTGTTCGGGTGAATTTGGCGCAGCTAACTGAAAATTCATAGTAGGAATAGCGACACTATCCGCTCCAAAGAGAGTGAGTGTCAAGAGAAAAAGTAAAAAGAGGCTACGCATTATTTAGTCGAAGTTTTTTCAAGAACAGTCTTCTCAATACTAGGCTGTTCATCGCTATCTGTACCAAAAAAATGCAGTTCTACACGACGATTTTTAAGGCGTCCTTCTTTTGTGGCATTTGTTGCTACTGGTCTATACTGACCAAAGCCTGCCGCGCTGATACGCTTTGGATTAACACCATCAAGAAGCAGCTCATGCAAAACAGAAAGCGCCCTTGCAGTTGAAAGTTCCCAATTATCCCTATAAAGACTATTGGCTCCTGGCGAAACATTATCAGAATGACCTTGGACACTCAATTTAACAGTATTTGGCAAGGTATCAACAATAAGTGCCATACGTTTTAAAAACAAAAGGGCATCTTCATTTTCAATCTTAGCACTGCCCTCTTTAAACAAAAGCGCAGCAGGAAGTTCAATCACAAAACCATCTTGAGACTCTTCTATGGAAATAGCGGGGCCTTGTCCTTTTTTCATCATCTCGTTTGCATCACTAACGGCTTGCGCAACACGATTTACTTGCTCACTTGTCTCATCTTGAGATTCAATAGGTGTTGATTCTTGGATACGCTGCTTTGAGATCTCTGTTTTGGTTCCACCCTCTAAAACACTCATCGCACCAGCGAGTGAGCCGATAGCTTCTGAAACCTTTTTCGCATCCATACTTGACATAGAGAGCAAAAGCACAAAGAAACATAAAAGCAGACTCATCAAATCCCCAAAGGCAGCGAGCCATGCAGGAAGACAAGTTTCACATTCAGGACACTTTTTCTTAGCCACTGTTTACTTCTTACTCAAACTGACTTACACGCTCACTTGGCGGTAAGAAAGAGAGGAGTTTACCCTCAAGTGTACGCGGATTGTCTCCAGCTTGAATAGACATAATGCCCTCAAGAATCATCTCTTTCACAAGACCCTCTTCATCATTTCTAATATTTAAAATATTGGCGATAGGTGTTCCAAAGATATTTCCAATCATCGCACCATACATAGTGGTAAGGAGCGCAACCGCCATAGAAGGTCCAATAGCAGAAGGATCAGCCATATTTAAAAGCATCGCAACAAGACCGATAAGCGTTCCGATCATACCCATGGCGCCTGCAAGTCCTGCCCATTGATCAAACACTGAAGCATGTATTTTATGACGCGAACTTGTTTGATCCATCTCAATTTCAAGTAATTCTCTAATGGTATCAGGCTCATTACCATCAACTGCCATAGAGAGACCCTTTTTCAAAAATTCATTTTCTTCTTGATTTGCAGCGGCTTCTAATGAGAGAATCCCATCACGCCGTGCAGATGTGGCAAACTCTACCAATTTTTTTATAAGTTCTGCTTTATCTTCTTGAGGCGGTTTAATCGCAACCATGAAAATCTTCATAAACTGCTTCATCGTCTCCATTTTAAAAGAGATCAGCAGTGCTCCAATTGATCCACCGATTACAATCAGAGCAGAAGGAACATCAATATAGGCGCCAACACCAACACCCATAGCCATCGCAGAAAATAGAAGTCCTAAAATTAAGACTATACCAATGACTGTACCTAAATCCATCCACGCACCTTCTTAAAATAATTAGACTTGTTGCGATATATAGAGCACATCCTATACTCTATATATCGCAACAAGTCTACTAGCTTAATAATATCACAAAGAGATTTAAGGATAACCGAATAAAGCCATATTTTAGATACGATTACACAATTTTTTCAAGGATTTTACTACTTAATAAAAGCGAAACACCTTTTCTAAAGGTGTGCATTAAAAGCAAATACTTAAAATTTTCGCTCAAACATCAAATAATAGAGCATTTTTGAAGTAATATACATAATAAAAAATGAGACAAAAACATCACTCAAAAAGTGCCCTCCAGCAACAATTCGAGCCATGCTTACTGCCGAACCATAAAAAATAACAAGGGTCATCCAAAAAGCTTTGCGTCGTTTTGCCAGCATTACAAATGCGAGCAAGGCAAAGGCACCAGAAGTATGCCCTGAACTAAACGAGTTGCCTTTTTGATCACTTAATACAAAAGCAGGCGTAAAATGTAAATCTCCACCAAAATTAGTAGTCTGAGAAGGGCGCGCTCGCCCCCAATGCTCTTTTAAGAGGGCATTTACAATTAAACCCGAACCAAGAATTAAAACAAGTAAAACATAAAGAAGTTTTTTTCCAGTGAAATCAAAAATATTTTTTTTCGTAAAACGGTTATAAAGCCAAATAAATAATATCAAGACATACCCTACGATAAGCACATATCTAACGCTTTTATACAAAAAAAACTCTGGCAAACTATGCAAATAGAAAAAACCTTCGCCCTCTGTATAAAAAAGATTTGTAAAATAGATATCTATCTGAGGAAAGAGTATAAAAATGACAGATAAAAATATCATTAGTAGCCACGCTGATGGCGATATAGAATTAAAAAGTGTTTTCATCAAGTACATACGCCTCCAAGTTAAAAAGAGCTTCTGCATTTTTGGTAGTTATATTTTCCAAAGTATTTTTTGAGCTATTTAAAAGCTCGCTCATTTTTTCTACAACAAGAGCGCAATAAGCAGGTTCATTGCGTTTTCCGCGATGTGGATGAGGTGTTAAATAAGGTCCATCTGTTTCGATGATGAGCCTCTCTTTTGGGATTTTAGGAAGTACATCAACTAGCTTTTTAGCATTTTTAAATGTTAAGACTCCACCTATTCCAAAGTAAAAATTTTTATCTGCGAGGCAGAGGAGTTGCTCATCAGCATTGTAGCAGTGCAACACGCCACCCACTTCTTGTGCATCAGACTCGATTAAGATATCTTTGGCATCACTGCTTGCGTCACGGATATGGACGATAAGAGGCTTTTTATAATATTTTGCAAGTTCTATCTGGGCTCTGAAAACACGAGCTTGTTTAGATTTTTCTACTCTTTTGTTTTCATCACTGCCTTCTAAACGATAGTAATCAAGTCCACACTCTCCGATGGCAAGACATTTTGGATGATGAACATATTTACTAAATTCTAAGGCGTCAAAGCTTTGCGTATCATAAGGATGCACACCAACTGCAAAATATATCTCCTTATACTGCTCACTTAGCATAACAGCGCGATCAAGTGTTTTAGGATCAGCACCTGGAATTATATAGCGACACACGCCCTCTTTTTTTGCACGAAAAAGAACCTCATCTAAATCATCAGCATAACGCATATCATCAAGGTGTATGTGAGTATCAATTATCATTTATTTCCTCTCTTGTTTTCTTTACATGTAAGATATTTCTAATCATTAATCCTATAAAAAATACAGAAGCAAAGAGTGTGATAAATCCTACTGAAATATTATCTATCATAAAAGCATTAAAGCTAAATATCACTAAAACTACCGCAATTACGAAACACATTGAGCACTTCTTAAAAGGTCTTTTGCAAAAAGTTTTGCCTCATCGGTAATGCTCTCTCCGCTAATCATTCTTGAAATTTCATCTATGCGTTCTTGATCGTTTAATATATCTACTTGGGAGTGTTTATCTTTAGATATTAAAAAATGCCTCTCGCCCATTGATGTTAGTTGAGGTTGATGTGAAATAACAAAAATCTGATATACCCTACTAAGAGCTCTTAAAACTTTAGCAACACTCATAGACTCTTCCCCGCTAAGATTAGCATCTATCTCATCAAGCATTAAAACACCATCACTACTCTCTAAAAATTCGGCATGAACCCCAAGAAGAGCTAATCTTAAACGATTAAACTCTCCTGAACTTAATGAAGATAAAGCGGTAGCATTAAGCTTAATATTGATATTATCTTGTCCCAAGGCAGTTGGCTTTATCACTTCAAGAGATAATTGCGCATCTCTTAGGTAGAGTTGTTTTAGATATTCATTAAGTTTTGTTTGAAGCTTTTTAAGCATGAATGTTCGTGTTTTACTAAGCTTATTCGCACCCTCTTCAAGCCTTACATGTAAGGAATTTACTTCATGAACAAGTTCGCCTTTAGTAATTTCTATACTCTCATAAGCAGCAAGCTCCTTTATCTTTTGATCACGATAAGCAAGTGTCTCTTCTATGCTTCCATATCGACGTTTCAAATTAGAAATAGCTTCTATACGATTAAGAACTTCTTCTATATTTACCTCATCTAGCTCACTAATACGGTTAGCTCCGTCATCAAAATGTGAACGCAGTTCATTCATTGCATCATCAAAAAAAGCACTCTCTATCTCAAGCAGCTCTAAGGCAGAACTGACTCTCTCTTCATAAGCAAAAACCCCCTGCGCTTCATTAATCCCTGCTTCAATTTTTTCACGCTTTGAAAGTGACTTTTTAATTTTTTGAAGCTCTTCGTCTTCGCCCTGACTTGGATTTATCTCATTGATTTTTGCAATTTCATAGGATGCAAATTCTTTAAGCTCCACTATACGGCGCTCTTCATCCTCAAGTCGTTGCAACTCTTTTTTTGCTATATGATAGGCTTTGAAAACTTCTTGATACTCTTGAAGAATTTTCTTATGTGTTTTATCTGTTTTAGAAGCAAATTTATCCACTAAAGCAATAAGTTTATCATTTTCAAAATCACTAAAATCTTTCAAGGAAAGATGCTTGAGGTGCTTTTTGCTTAGTTCTCCAATCACACGCTTTGATACCGCTTGTGAATTAACAAAATAACGCACCTTCTCTTTTTTGACTTGTCGCAAGATATTAGTCTCATCATTGACAATGCCATGTTTCTCTTCATCAATACGCCATGAAACACTCAGTTCGCTAAGTGATGCCTTCGCTTCATCTAAACCCATAGTAGATAAGATTGACTGCATTAAAACAGACTTTCCGCTTCCACTAGGACCTGTGAAGACATTTAGACCTGAGTGAAATTCTAATTCTACTTCTTTGAATGAGAGTAGATCTTTAAGATAAAAACGCTCTAGCATTAGGCACCCCACCCTAATTTTTCTTTTAAAACTTCAAAGTAATTAAACTCTTCACGATGCACTAAATGAGCAGATTCATCTGCTAAACGAATAACAATACTATCTTCACTGCCAAATTCATAGATATCTTGACCATCAATAATAGCTAAAGCACTCTGTTCAGGAGTATGCACCTCAATCTCAAAATGAGCAGGAAGAACAACAGGTCTCTGCGTCAAAGAGTGAGGACTAATCGGTGTTAAAACAAAAACACGAGTCAGAGGAAAAAGAACTGGACCTCCAGCAGAGAGACTGTACGCAGTTGAGCCTGTTGGCGTAGAGATTATAACTCCATCACCATAGTAAGTGTTAAAAGCTCGTCCATCTACGTGCATCTCCAAGTGAATCATCTTTGAGATAGACGGTCTCGTTAAAACAATATCATTGAAAGCGATTATTTTTGTAATACCTGCGCCCGTAGTTATCACTGCTTCAAGCATAACACGCTCGTCAATACGACATTCACCTTGAAGCATTTTTTCGATAAACCCTTCTAGTTCTGATAAATTAAGATCGGCTAAAAATCCAAGCTTACCAGCATGAACACCCAAAATAGGCAGATTATAAGAGTAAGCACGCCTTACTGCAGATATAAGTGTTCCATCACCACCAATAGTGAGCAATAAATCAACATTTTCACATAGAATTTCAAATTTTTGTCCATAAATATTGATCATTCTTGCACTAGCAATATCAATAAAAACTTCAATCTCATATTTTTCAAACATAGCTTTAATGTCATGGAAAACAGCTCTAAGCTCTGGTGTTGATGGTCTTAAAATAAGACCTACTTTTTTAATATTAGTTAATTTCAAAATGCTTCTTCCTCAATTAAAGTGTAGATTATAGCAGATTTACATACTATGAGTTTAAAATATTGCTCAAAATTTCTAACTGCTTCAAAAGGTTACACTATAAGTAATATAGTTTCTAAAGAAGTAAGTTATTTTTAAGCTTTAGATAGCTTAAAGACAAATTAACGCATAATAAAAAGCGAATAGTATATTTACACTTAGATCTTAAGAAAATTAAATAAATTAAAGGAATAATGCATGGTTGGAAGAAAAGTAGGAATAATAGGTGCTGGTTTTGTAGGGGCAACCGCTGCATACAGTTTAGCAATTCAGGGAACATGTCATCAAATTATATTATATGATATTAATACTGATATCGCGATAGGTAAAGCCTTAGACATAGGGCAATCGATAAGTTATTCTCCTAAAGGAACTATTGTTACCGCAGCAAAAGATGCGAGTGATTTAAAGGATTGTGATATTGTTGTTATTACTGCTGGTGTACCTAGAAAAAGCGAAATGACAAGAGCTGATTTATTGATGATAAATGCAAAAATTATAAAAGATGTTGTAGGCAATATTATGAAATATTCTCCTAACGCTATTATCCTCTGCGTCTCTAATCCTCTTGATATTATGAACTATGTTATTCACAAGATGACAGGCTGGGAAAGAAGCCGCATTATTGGTATGGCAGGTGCGCTTGATGGTGCGCGTATGGCATATCAAATCAATCAAAAAGTTGGTTATGGTTCAGGACAAACAAGCACTATGCTTATTGGCGATCATGGTCAGTATATGATTCCACTTCCAGAGATTTCGGCTGTCGGTGGTGTTCCTTTGGGGCAGCTTATTTCAAAAGAAGATATGGAAGGTATTATTGAGCGTACAAGAAATGGTGGTGCGGAGATTGTAAAACATCTTGGCACATCTGCTTACTACGCACCAGGATATGCAATCTCTACTATGGTTGCAGCTATTCTTGATGATAGCCGTATTATTATGCCATCGTCCGTTATTCTTGATGGTGAGTATGGTTATAGAGATATTTCCGTTGGTGTCCCTGTTGTTCTAGGTGTACGAGGTGTTCACAAAATCATCGAACTTGAACTTGATGCCGAGTTGAAAGAAAAGTTTAAAGCTTCTGTTGATTCTATTCAAGAAGGTATTGACATTCTTACTGAAAATGGATTCTTTGAATCATAATCTTCTTTTACATGTAAAGAGATAAAAACTCTTACATGTAAATCTTCTTATTAAACCTCAAGCCACCCTTAGATATAATCGCGAAAATATTTATAATTAGAGGACTCTATATTGAGAAGTCATTACTGTACAGATTTAAGTGAAGCCAATGTTGGCGAGGAAGTCGTTTTAGGTGGTTGGGCAAATAATCATCGTGATCATGGAGGCATTATCTTTATTGATTTGCGTGATAAAAGTGGATTAATTCAACTTGTAAATGATCCTGCTGATTGTGAGCAAGCGCATAAGGTAGCCAATGAAGTTCGTGATGAATTTGTTCTTATCGTCAAAGGAAAGATTCGTCTTCGTGGAGAGGGACTTACAAACCCTCGTCTTAAAACGGGTGCTATTGAAGTTGTAGTGAGCGAGCTTATTATCGAAAATCGTAGCGCTCCTATGCCTTTTGTTATCGGTGATCCTCTTGTGGGTGAAGAGACAAAGCTCAAATATCGCTATCTTGATCTTCGTGCTCCCTCTTCGTATGAGATCTTTAAAATCCGTTCAAAAGCCTCTGTAGCAACGCGTAATGTACTTGATAAGCTTGGATTTTTAGAGGTAGAAACTCCGATTTTAACAAAATCGACTCCCGAGGGAGCTCGTGATTATCTTGTTCCTTCTCGTGTTCATGATGGTGAGTTTTATGCCCTGCCTCAATCGCCACAGCTTTTTAAACAACTTTTAATGGTAGGTGGATTTGATAGATATTTTCAGATGGCAAAATGTTTCCGTGATGAAGATTTACGAGCAGACCGCCAACCTGAATTTACGCAGATAGATGTTGAGATGAGCTTTTGTACTCAAGATGATGTTATCGCGGTAGCTGAAGAGCTTCTTGAGGGTATCTTTAAAGCGGCAGGACACGATATCAAGCCTCCTTTTAATCGCATGACCTATTCTGATGCGATGGAGTATTACGGTTCTGATAAGCCAGATCTTCGTTATGATTTGAAAATGGTTGATGTTATCGATATCTTTGAGCGTTGTGATAATGAAATCTTTACCAAAATTGCTGCAAATCCTAAGATGAACCGCATTAAAGCGCTTCGTGTTCCTGGTGCTGATTTAGTCTTTTCAAAACGCGAGATGAAAGCCTTTGAAACTTTTGTACGCCAATTTGGTGCGCATGGCTTAGGGTATTTTCAGATGAAAGCGGATGGGCTTAAGGGTCCTTTGACTAAATTTTTCTCTGAGCAAGATATAGCACTTATCATAGAGCGTACACAACTTGAAGTTGGTGATGTCGTATTTTTTGGTGCGGGTGATAAAAAGACTGTTATGGATTATATGGGTCGTTTTAGAATCTTTATAGCAGAGCATGAGAAGATGAATCTTATTGATAAAGATGCTTTTGAATTTGTATGGGTTGTTGATTTTCCTATGTTTGAGATAGAAGATGGGCGCGTCAAAGCCCTTCACCACCCTTTCACGCAACCAAAAGACTTAAACCATGAGCATGTGGAAGATATAGAGTCTATCGCTTACGATATCGTCTTAAACGGTACAGAACTTGGCGGTGGCTCTATCCGTATCCATAAAGAAGATATTCAATCTGAAATCTTTAAACTGCTAGGTATCGAAGAGGAAGAGGCACAAGAGAAATTCGGCTTCTTACTTGACGCGCTTAAATTTGGCGCGCCTCCACATGGTGGTTTTGCTATCGGTTTTGATAGACTTATCATGTTACTTACCCAAAAGGAGAGTATTCGTGATGTTATCGCCTTTCCTAAGACACAAAAAGCTTCTTGTATCTTAACGCAAGCGCCAAGCGAGGTTGATAATACACAACTGCGTGATCTGCACATCAGACTAAGAGAGAGCGCTAAAGAGAAAAAAGTAAACTCGTGAAAAAACTCTTTTTGATTATCGGGGCTCCTGGCTCTGGTAAAACGACTGATGCACAACTTATTGCAAAAAACAACCCTGAGAGTATTACGCACTACTCTGCTGGTGATATGTTGCGCGCGGAAGTTGCTAGTGGTAGCCAAAGAGGAAAAGTCATCGACTCTTATATCTCAAAAGGCAATATAGTCCCTATTAACATAGCCATAGAGACTATCATAGATGCTATAAAATCTGCTCCTACTGCAAATGTTGTTCTTGATGGATACCCTAGAAGCATAGAGCAGATGAATACCTTAGAGAGGTATTTAACAACAGATACAGATATAAAACTCTTACATGTAATAGAAGTTGAAGTTAGTGAAGATATCGCTCGTGAGCGTGTTTTAGGACGTGCTCGTGGTGCAGATGATAATGCAAAGATATTTGAAAATCGCATGAAGGTTTACAAAGAGCCTTTAGTAGAGATTCAGACATTTTACAAAGCTAAAAATATCTTACATGTAATTAATGGTGAACGAAGCATTGAAGAGATAGTCAATGAAATGCAAACCTTCATTCAATCAAAAATCTAATAACTAAGGCGAAAAAATGAATATTATTTTACTAGGAGCACCTGGGGCTGGCAAGGGTACGCAGGCTCAATTTCTTACAAAAAAGTTTGACATTCCTCAAATCTCTACAGGTGATATGCTTAGAGCTGCTATAAAAGAGGGTACTGCTCTTGGAAAATTAGCCAAAGAGGCTATGGATAGTGGAAGTCTTGTAACTGACAACATTATCATCGGTCTTGTAAAAGAGAGAATCGAAAGAGATGATTGTAAAAATGGTTTTCTTTTCGATGGCTTTCCTCGTACGCTAGTCCAAGCTGACGCTGTAAAAGATGCTGGTATTAAGATTGACGCTGTTGTTGAGATTGATGTTGCTGATGAGGAGATTGTAAAAAGAATGTCAGGTCGTCGTGCGCATTTAGCTTCGGGGCGAACCTATCATGTCATTTTTAATCCTCCTAAGATAGATGGTAAAGATGATGAGACAGGTGAAGACTTAGTCCAGCGCGCGGACGATACAGAAGAGGTTGTAAAAGACCGCCTCAGTGTATATCACGAGCAAACAAAGCCTCTCATAAAATACTATCAAGATCTTTCATCTAAAGACCCATCAGTGAAGTATATTCGTGTTGATGGTACTCAAGATATCACAGTCGTTCAAGAAGATATTACTCAGGCATTAGCTTAACAATCTGTTTACATGTAAAGCCTTAAGCTCAATTGCTTCATTTAAAAAATACAAGACAATATATTGGTATTAAAATAGAGGTGAAACAGTGATAAAAATTTTACTTATACTACTTCCAGTAGCGATATATGCCCAAAGTCTCAAATCACTTCTTGATTTTGCTATGAAGCGAAGTGATCTTGTTGTGGCAAAAAGCTTCTTAAAAGAGGCAAAATCTCATGAAGTTGAGGCACGCAAAAGCGCATACTACCCTACCCTTGACGCAGGTGCTTATTATCAAAGTTTAGAGGAGCGCTCGCCTATGTTTCCTGGGGATACTTACAGTGGCTACGCAAAACTTGGCTTAGATATTTATGATGGTGGGAAAAAATCATCCCTACTCTCTCAAAGTAAAAATACTTACAAATCGAGTAGTTTTGATTTAGAAGCGACTCGCAAAGATTTAAGCCTCAAAATTGTACAGGGATTTTTTGCTATTAAAAGTCTCGAAGCTACACTCCAAGCACGCGATGAAGCAAAAAAATCCCTCAAAGAACAGCTCACACGCATGCAGAGATTTTATCTAGCGCGTGTAGCAACGCAAGATGATGTGGATAGACTCCAAGCTGCTTACGATACCAATGTCTATGAGATGGAGGCTTTAAAGTTTCAGATTTTAACTTTTATGAAAACGCTAGAACTTCATGTTGGTCAAAATATCACTTCACTTGATAGCGCAAAATTTCAGCCATTTCAAGAGAGTGATTTGGAGCTTATAGATAAGGTTAAATCTTTAAATGCACAAAAAGATGCTCTTGAAAGCGGTGCCAAATCTGTTGATAGTGTCTATTATCCCCAGTTGAGAGTCGAGGATACTTATAGTTTATATGGCTACAACCGCAGTGATATTTTACACCCTAAGGGTGTTGATAATCAAAATAAATTGCTCCTGACTCTCAATCTAAGACTTTTTGATAATGGCACACTTTCAAAAACAAAAGAGGCACTCTTAAGCAACACACAAGCGCTCAACACACAAGTCATCTACGCAACAAAAGAGCAGAAGATGCAGTATGATTTAGCACTCGCAAGAATACAGACAAGCACAATCAAAATCAGAAGCGCCAAAAGCGCTCTCGTTTCAGCCACAAGTGCTTTTAAAACAATTAGTAAAAAATATGATGCTGGTATCGCAGATAATGTTGTCTATCTTGACGCTCTTAGCTCACAAACAAATGCAAAAGCACTCTATGAAACATCACTCAATGATTTAGAGGTAGCTTATGCTATCTACTACTATTACGCAGGAAAAAATTTGGAGGAGTTTTTACAATGAGAAAAATACTTTTACATGTAATGCTATTGACACTTAGTTTAAGTGCATCAGATATCTATGCAACTTTTAATATAGAAGCACTTCGTAGTGCAAACCTTGCCTTCTACTCTGGTGGAATAGTAAAAAAAGTATATGTTGATGTCTCAAGTCTTGTCAAAAAAGGCGAGAAATTAGTAGAGCTTCAAAATGATGATTTAAAAGCCTCTCTGGCTATGGCGCAAGCCTCACTAGAAAACGCTAAAGTCTCTCTCAAATTTGCAAAAAAAGATTATGAGAGACAACTTCTCATAAAAGACCTCATTGATGAAGCAAAGTTTGATAAGTACCTTTTTGCTTTTGAAAAATCGAAAGTTGCTCTCAAGCAAGCACAAGCAAAGTTGGCGTATCAACAATCACTTCTTGAGAGAAGCTATATCTTTGCCCCCTTTGATGGAGTTATCGTTGAAAAAGATGTTGAAGTGGGTGATGTTGTCAGTGGGATGATGCTTCGGACTGTGTTTAAGATACAGAGTGTCAATGCGCAAAAACTTCTCTTTGAATATGATCAAAAATACTGGAAAAGTGTCAAGGTTGGGGATAAAGTTACTTATAGTGTCAATGGAGATACTACGCTCTACAAGGGAGAGATTTCTAAAGTCTATCCACTTGCTAACAGTGATAACAGAAAGATAAAAGCAGAAGTCAAAGCCAAAGGCTTTATCGTTGGTCTTTTTGGTGATGGCACTATTATCACCGATACTACCAAGTAGGCTTGCATGTATAAATTAGCTATCAATAAACCTATAACAACCTTGATGTATGTTGTTACTCTTATTATCTTTGGATATATGAGTTTCAAGTCTATGCCCTCGGCTCTTTTTCCAAATATTGACTTCCCTATTGTGACTATTAAAACAGTCTATCCTGGGGCGGAAGCAAGTACGATAGAGTCACAAGTCACAGATAAGATAGAAGAGGCAATCTCACGCATTGGAGGGATAGACTCTATCACTTCAACAAGCAGTGAGGGTGTGAGTATCGTTATGGTTAAGTTCTTTTTAGAGCGTGACATTAACGAGGCTACTAACGATGTGCGCGATAAAGTCTCCGCGGTTATCTTGCCTCGCGACGCAAAAACACCTCTTGTCAGTAAGCTCGATATCGGTGGTGCTTCTGTTATCAATATCTTCTTAACAGCTTCACAAGATAGCGTAAAAAACCTTATGCTCTTTGCAGATGAAAAAGTCAAACCAAAACTACAAAAAATCAATGGCGTAGGTGCAGTAAAAATCATCGGCTACAAAGATAGAGAGATAAAAATCTATCCCAATCCAAGACTTTTAAATAAGTTTGCTATCACCATCAGAGAACTCAACGAGATAGTAGCAAGAGAAAATGTCAAAATTGGTGGCGGTAAACTTATCTCTTTAACAAAAGAGTTTACACTTAAAACCAAAGCAGATGCACTCAGTACAGAGGAGCTTAAAAATATCACCATCAAAGACAATATCAAACTCAAAGATATTGCAGATGTTATAGATGGTATGAGTGATGCTAAAAGTTATGCTTCTTACAACGGTGTCGAGGGTGTTATGCTTGAAGTGCAGAAGATTTCAGGAACAAACACCATAGATATTGTTCAAAGAGTTAAAGACACGCTCCCTGCTTTGCAAACATTGGCAGGAAAAAGATTTGAAGTTAAAACATTAAATGACACCTCTCCTTTTATCATCAATTCACTTGAGCATGTAAAATTTGATCTTATTTATGGCTCGCTCTTAGCTATCATAATTATCTTTATTTTTCTAAGAAATATGACTATAACTTTGGTATCAGCACTCTCTATCCCTGCTTCAATCTTTGGTACTTTTGCGCTGATGGATTATATGGGATTTGACTTGAACAAGATGACACTAATAGGGCTTACCCTCTCTATAGGAATTATCATTGATGATGCTATCGTTGTGATAGAAAATATCTACAAAAAGATGGAAGCGGGTATGAAAAAATTTGAAGCTGCAGTTGAGGGAACAAAAGAGATGGCTTTTACCATTTTGGCAATCTCTGCCATGCTCTTAGCAGTATTTATTCCTGTATCATTTATGAGTGGCATTGTTGGAAAATTTTTTGAGAGTTTTGCGATGACTGTTGGCTTTGCAGTTATCATCTCTTACTCTGTTGCGCTGAGTTTTATCCCTAGTTTGAGCGCTCGCGTTTTGCACAAAGATGAGAGTAAGTTTTACAATATCACAGAGCCACTCTTTAAATTTTTAGAGAAAGTTTATGAGATAATTTTAAAATCTGTTTTACGATTTAAAGTTATGACTCTTATTATTGTTTTTATGGTTTTTTTCGGCTCTTTGAGTCTTTTTCCTAAGATTGGGATGGATTTTATTCCTAAAGAAGATAAGGCAGAATTTGAAGTCTTTATCAAGGCTGATGCAAGCGTCTCTTTAAAAGAGATGATAAAAAAATCCAAAGCAGTTGAAGCAAAGGTGAAAGAAAATGCCAATGTTTTATATACAACTCTCAGCGTAGGTTATAACTCTGCCCAAGAGAAACATAAATCAAAAATATATGTCAAACTAACTGATAGAAAAAAACGACTTCTCAATCAAGAAGAGATTATTCAAAATTTCAGAAAAGAGCTAGAGCCATTTAAAAAAGATCTCTTTATCACAGCCGCAGCTATTCCAAATATCAAAGGTGCTGGGGTCTCGGTTCCCTATCAGATAGTTTTAAAATCAGACTCTTTTGAAGATCTCAAAGTCGCAACAAAAAATCTGACTGATTACCTCAAAAAGAAGAAAGGTTTTGTAGATGTTGATACAAACCTTGATGATGCCAAGCCGCAGATTGATATCAAAATCTTAAGAACAAATGCAAATAGACTCGGTATCTCTGCTTCACAAATTGCCGATGCTATTGCGACAGCCTTTTCAAGTGATTTGGAAATATCTTATTTTGAAGAGAAAGGCAAACAGTACAATATCACTTTACGATTTGGGGACAAAGATAGAGTCTCTATCGAAGATATCAAAAAAATTCAACTCAAAGCCAAAAATGGCAGATTGGTTTATCTTGATGGATTGGTGGAATTTTCACACTCAAAAACTCTTGCGGCCATCAATCACTACGATAGGCAGAGACAAGTCACTATCTATGCCGATCTTTTCGGTCTTGACCTGGGTGGTTCGGTTGCTTATACTCGCCAAGGTATTGATAAACTATTGCCTCAGAGTGTGCATTATCGTTTTACAGGATTTGCGGAGGAGATGGAGAAAACTGGCAAAGCCTTTGGTGTAGCTTTGAGTCTTTCTGTTATCTTAATGTTTATCATCTTGGCAATCTTATATGAGTCACTTATTCAGCCGCTAATCATTATGATGGCACTTCCTTTGAGCATTATAGGGGTGATGCTAGCGCTCTATCTTAGTGGCTTGCAGTTTAGCCTTTTTGTTATGATTGGCTTTATGCTTCTGATGGGAATGGTTGGGAAAAATGCTGTCTTACTTGTGGATTTTGCAAATGAGGCGATGGCACAAGGGAAAAATTCTGATGAAGCACTCATTGAAGCAGGCGAAAAGCGACTTCGCCCTATCTTGATGACAACAGTTGCGATGATATTTGCCATGTTGCCACTCGCCTTTGGCTCAGGACTAGGAAGCGAAACAAATGCCCCTATGGCAATCTCCATTATTGGAGGGCTTTTAAGCTCTATGGTGCTAACACTTCTAGTAGTACCCGTTATGTATAAACTGATAAATCCATTTGATAGATGGTTACGGAAGTTTTATGAAGTTGCGAAGATAAAAGGGTAAGGCAACTTAGATTGCCACATCACTACGCTCCTCGCAACGACAGACATTGCGAACGAATGTGAAGCAATCTGAAAAGCTTATCTCTTTTTAATTAGGCTTAATTCGTTGTTTTATTTTCTCTTTATCACTATACATTTTAGCATCAGCTTCTTCAAGAATTTCAGTAAAATTAGTTCCCGATTCAACATCAACACCACCATAAGAGTAACTTGTATGAAACTTATGATTATGAAATTTTAGCTGTTTTTTTAAAAGTAGTTCACGGTTAAGGTGCATCTCCTGTGCTACTTCTGAACTGTTTTTATCCCTAAAAAGAATAATAAATTCATCACCACCATAACGCACTACATCTGACTCAAGCCTTTGTAGATGCTTTGCCACATAGACAAGAACCTTATCTCCAGCAATATGACCAAAAGTATCATTTATATATTTAAAATAATTCAAATCAATAAGAAAAAGAGAACCTGAAATTATAAATTTTCCATCTTCGTTTAAAATCTCTGAATTCAACCATCTACGATTATATACCTTTGTTAAGGCATCTCTATAGAGACTCTTTTTAAATTTTCAATCTCTAAACGAAGAATCTGTGTTTCGCTCATAGCCTCTTTTAGCAAATCTTCATTTTTATCACTCATTGCAGTCATAGCTTTTTGTGATGATTTGTCAAGTGCATACACTTTTTTTGTAGCCATCTCATCAATAGCTTCAATTTTTTCTAATTTTGTATCTAATATTTCATTTGCAAACATCTCTTCACTATTTATATCAAAATTATACTTATTAGCTAAATTTATGAAAATCGTTGTATAGAGAGAAGGAAGAACAAAATCCAAAGTACAAATTTTGGATTTTAACTCATCCGAAAGAATTTTATACGAATTTTTTTCCATTAAAAAAGACTTTTAAACATATTGACAGCATCATCAACTTTTTTATTTATATTTTCTGTATCAAGGGAGCTGTCTTCGCTGTCTGTTTTTTGTTTTTTAGCTATTTTTGGAGCATCTTTTTTAAATGCCTTAAGATTGATGGCACGTTTTGTCCAACTGATTAAATCAATTTCACCATTTTTTGCAATTCTAGTAATACTTAAAATAGTCTTTGAATCAATAATAATATCAAGAGTTTGTTGCTTCATTGGCATCAACATACCATACTCATAACTTGCAGTTGCTATCACACCTTGTTTATGATTTTTAATACTCTTCACCATAAGAGAAACTCCAGCATCTAACTGTTTTTGCGTATTAGCAACTGAACCACCGCTTGTATCATCAAGTGCGAGTGTTATCTGAATCGAATCATCACCTTTTTTATATAAGGCACCCTCAACACTACTCACACCAAAAAGAGAAGAGAGTCCTAAGACATCACAGACACCATCGCCTACAAGTTCATAACCGCCAGAGCGGGCTTTGAGCATTGGGGCTAAGGTATGTGATTTTCCTGCTGTTTTTCCACAACACACTTCATTATAACAAGGGTCTAGCAGACCTTTTTGCGTCTTAGTATTTTTTGAAGGGGTTCCGCCACCAAAAAGCGCAGCGATATTTGGCATCTCTTGCATCTGTGCATCTTTTGGAAGTTGGTACTCTTTTTTAGGAAGTTTTTTCTCTTGAAAAGATTGCAAGACAAAACCATCAGCTTTTATCGTTGCATCCCCCTTTTTTATCTCAAAAATACCATCCATATCATCAGTTTCACCACCTGCCATATCTAAAAAGAGCTGTTTCATTGCATGTGTCGTTTTAAGAAGACGCTTATCTTTAGTGACAACTATCGTCTGCTTAAAGCGTTCCCCATTATCATCGCCTTCGATAATCCATACTTCACCTCTAATTCCTCCAACGGTCTCTTTTTTGCCTGTTTGCGTAATTTTAAAATCAGGCATCTCTTCTTTTTGAGGTTTTTGACGTTCACCACCAAGAGCACCCATCATAGAGCGCATCTGATCCATATCTACAACTTTCGTTTTACCATTTTCATGACTGACAATATAGACTTTTTTACCTATCTTATAGATGGCACTATCATCACTCTTTGAGGAGTTTATAATCTTAGTATATTCAGCATCATGATACATGATTTTCTGTATAGAGTCATCCATTTTATAGGTACTAATATAGTCGGCTTGAAGTAAGCAAAGCATAGAAAAAGAAGCGGTAAGAAGAATTTTAGAGATCATGACATAACCTTATAGTATATTACTTCTATAAATTTATCACATTGCATGTAAGAAAAAAATTAAATAGAAGATTTTTTCATCTATTTAAAAAAAGTGTTTCAAAAGAGCGTATCTAATATCTGATTTTTAAAGCGAATAGTTTCTACTTTTGATTTTATAAGACGATTTTCCTCTTTAAGCGCATCATATTCGCGTTTGAGTTTTGAAATTTCACGACTTTTATAATAGATCTGATTTTGAAGATATATTTTTGGGAAAACTGCTGCTAAAAAGAGAATTACTAAGATTAAAACACCAAGAAAATATGTAACTCCCATCTTCTGTGTTGGTGCTAAAATCTCCTCGACTTCATCTAAAATATCTAGTGTATCATTCACAAGGCTTCTCGCTTAAAAATACGTAATTTGGCACTACGACTTCTTGCATTATTTTTAAGTTCATCTACTTGTGCGGTCAATGGCTTTTTAGTGATGATTTTACCTTTAGCATTATTGTTTCCACATTCACAACGCATAAATTCTGCTGGACAAATACATTTTTTACTCCAAGAACTAAAACGCTGCTTTACAATACGGTCTTCTAGCGAATGAAAGGAGATAATACCTAGCTTACATGTAAGCTTATCTTCTGACTCAATAACATCAAGAACTCTTTGCAATTCTCCCAATTCATCATTCACTTCAATCCGAATTGCTTGCATCAAAAGTGTAGCAGGATGAATTTTCTTCCCCTTTGGCATAAAAGGTTTCACACAATCAGCCAACTCTTTTGCAGAATAAAAAGGTCTGTTTTGTATAATAACAGAAGCTAGTTTTCTGCTGTTGCGAAGCTCACCATATTGGTATAAGATATCTTCTAGTGCTTTTTGAGAGTAGCCATTAACAACCTCTGCGGCACTTAAATTAGCATCAGGATTCATCCGCATATCTAAAACATCACTCTCAAATGAAAAACCTCGCTTACCTTGGTCTAGTTGCAAGGAAGAGACACCAATATCAGCTAAAATTGCAGATATTTTTGAGACATCTACTTCTTGAAATATCTCCTTTAAAACTTCAGAAAAGCGACCTTTTTTTATGATTACACGATCACCATACTTTGCAAGTCTCTTTGAAGAAAAATCTATAGCAGCCTGGTCTTGGTCAATACCGATAAGTTTCACATGAGGATAGCTATCAAGAATCAGCGAACTATGTCCACCATACCCCATAGTACAATCAACAACAATCCCCTCATCACACCCCTCAAAAGCGCTAACAACTTCACGATAGAGGACAGGAATATGAGGGATAGACACAAAGAGACCTTTTTTTATTGGCATTATAGCCTATTTTATAGCGATAATCTGTAGAAAGTTTTTATTCTCCTTGACAACAATTTTGGATTTCTACGATTGATACAACTAACTATGTTCGCAATAACCGTTATTGTAAGAAATGATTATCATTGCGAGGAGTGAAATGATAAGTAATAGGCCAGATATAATTGCAAAACCAACAACATTTAAAAGGTTAAGATTCAAGGCAAACTTTTGTTAGCGATGCTGAGCATCGTTGACGAAAGTTTAACGCAGAAGATAAGCTACAATCTACTTCGTTGAAAATCCTTGTACTCAAAGGGCATAGCAAAAGCTACTAGTAGCTTTTGCGGACTTTCGCCTTGTATCTTATAGCTTCTCTTCTCATTGGATTTGTAATTATATCTGGCCTATTACTTATGGCAAACTTAAGTGAATTTCATTATTATTTCATACTAAGTTATTAAG
>CAMZLS010000147.1 GCA_947311765.1 uncultured Helicobacteraceae bacterium | reverse complement strand
CTCTATCGCCATTAGGGCAAAAATACCGAGATACCCCATCTGAAATATCATATCTACTAACCACTGCGCCATCTGTGCTAACATTTTTGCTCCTCTATATATTTTATAATTTTTTTGGCACCATCGGGAGCTATAAGCTCTTGGATACCTCTGCTTTTTGCCTCTAAACTCTCATGCAAAAGGGTGATGATAGAGCGTGACATGGTGATACTTTGTCGTTCACACCATGCTAAATCTTTTTTACGAAGAAACTCTGCGTTATAGTATTGGTGGTCTCCTGCTGCGTAGGGATAGGGAACAAAAAAGGCAGGTAGTCCTGTGGCACATAGCTCCCAAAGTGTACTCGCTCCTGCTCGTGCTACCGCTAAATCACTGCGCTCTAGTAAAGAGGCTATATTTTGGGTAAAACCATAGAGTTCGACCTCTATGCCTTGGTCATAATAGACCTTTTGTACTCTTTGTAGGTCTGCCTCACCACACTGATGAATCACCTTAATACCTTTACTTATCAAAACAGGAGACAACTCTAAGGCTAGATTATTGATAAATTTTGCACCTTGTGAGCCTCCTAAAAAGATGACATTTTTAATCTGCGTGCGAAGGTGAGCATTATGAAAAAAACGCTCTGCTACGGGGTAATCTTTGACGGGGGAATTTTCATTATAAGAGGAGAAAAAGGCTTTTGCATAGGGCTTTAAGAGTCTGTTTAGTCGTCCTTCAACGGCATTTTGTTCATGGATATAAAAGGGGATATTGGCTAGTTTTGCAGCAAAAGAGGCAGGGGCGGCGGAGAAACCACCCACACTTATCGCCGCATCTATCTTCTCATGACGCATGATTTTTAAAACATGAAAGAGTGCTTTAAAGACTTGCCAAAGTGCCTTTATCTTTCCTAAGCCATGCTTATTTACAACCCCTGTGGTGCTTAAAAAGTATCGCTCAGCAAATCCATCATCTTTAGCAAACCAATCCCTATCTTGTCCTGAGCGTGAGCCAACATAAAAACAAGTATGCCCTGCTTTGAGGGCTGCTTCTTTAAGGGCTCTTGCGATAGCGAGATGCCCACCAGTGCCACCACCTGTAATTAAAATCTTCATTTTTTATGCACCACTTTTTTTGAAACCATTAAAACCATTCCTATACCGATAGACGCCCCCATCATAGCAGAACCTCCGTAACTTAAAAAAGGAACCGAAATTCCTTTAATAGGCATTATGCCACTCACTCCATAAGCATTAATCAAAAAGGCAAAGATAATCAGCAACCCAATACCTAAAGAGAAGAGAAAATAGACACTATTTTCAGAACGATTTGCTATCCTAAAAACACGCTGTAAAATTAAAACGAAAAGAGAAGTAATGATAAAAACACCTATAAAACCAAACTCTTCAGCAATTCCAGCTAAGATAAAATCTGTATGTACCTCACTGAGAAATCCTAATTTAAAAGTCCCTGCTCCAAGACCTGTTCCGAAGAGTCCTCCATTATGAATGGCATTTAAGGAGTGTCCTATCTGGTAGGGTTCCTCTGTGTTTGCGATGCGAAGATGTGAAGCGATAGATTCAGGAAAAATCTCTAAAATACTCTGTTGTGCTACTGCCCACCATGACATTATCCTTGCAATTCTGTGCTCTTCTGTCATAATAAAAAATGCAAAAAATGCAAAAGAAGAGAATACAAGTGTCATAAAAAACACAAAGCTACTTCCTGCAAAAAAGAGTAAAAATGCTAAGGTTAAGCCAAGCACGACGACTTGACCTAAATCTTTTTGAACAACAGCGATCAGAACCATCACTACGACAAACATCACCGCGTACGGTAAAAAACGGATAAACTCTTTTTTGAGTGAAACATTATCGTTAGAGCCTATCTTTCTAGCAAAACTCCACGCTAAAAAGTAGATAAATCCCACTTTGAAAAACTCTACAGGAGCGATAGAAAATCCAAAAAGCTTAATCCAGCGTGAAGCACCTCCCACTTCTGTCACTAAAGAAGCAGGTAAAAAAGGCATGGCAAGCATAGCAAGCAGTCCAAAAATAAACAGAAAGATACCTATACGATGTAGCCAAATATCGGGTTCTAACTGCGCCAATCCCCAGATCATTGAGATAGAAATAAGCCCAAAAATTGCCTGACGAAGGGCAAAATGAAATTCGTTATATCCAAAAAAGATAACTGTATATGATGAGAGTGAATATGACATCATAATCCCAATCGCTATAATAGAGGTGACAATAAGAAAAAGAGTACGATCAGGCATAAATAAGCTTACATGTAAAATTTATTGTATTTTATCCATTTGGCTCTGAAAGGGTGCTAAGAATAAAATTACATTATTTTAAAACTTCGTCTTTCTTGCCTTAACTTCCTTATGCCGACAATTCCAAAGAGAGAGAGGAGTAAAAACATTCCAACTCCGCCAAACAAAGGTATATTTACTGCGTTGTTTTGATAAGCTCTTACTGCTACGGTGTAAGTTCCTCCCACTAAGTTAGGGAAGATATATTGTGTGACTAAGCCTACATCACTCCAGTGAAGTCCTCCGTCTGAGCTTATTTCGTAGCCATGAGCATTTGGATTGCTATCCCAAGCGAAGGTGGGATTGGTTCGTCCATCATTAGGAGAGCTTAGGTGGAGGTTTGTTACTGTTAAATCTGCTCCAAAAAGATAAAGAGGTAAAAGTATCATAAAGAGTGTTATAATTTTTTTCATAGTTTTTTCCTTTTACTCTGAATTTACTGTTATGGTGACTCTGTTACTTGATGGACCGTAAGTTTTTGAATTTACGTTTACTTTGCAGATTAGTGCAGAAGTAACATATCCTATATCACTTGCAAAATTATTACTTGCTACAAAACACCCATTATTTCCTTCACTATTTATGCTGTATATTTCTCTATACCAAGGAGATGTACTGCTTACATGTAAACTCAAACCATCTTCACTGACACCATAAATAAACAAATTAGAATCTTCAAAACGTGTAGCACTTCCATCAATGTTTAAAGTGGCTAAATCACTACTTATTTCACTCTGCAAATACCAATCACCAATAATTGCTAAGCCTCCAAAAGTCACTCCCTCACCATAATATCCAAGGTTATTCTGCTGTAAGCCAGTATTTGGCAAAATCTCTGCGTTAAGTATGCTTAGTAGTAAGCTTATAAAAATAAGTAATTGTTTCATCTCTCTATCCTTAATCTAATATATAACTACGTATCACTTCCATAACACCTGCTGGAGGTGGTGTTGGAGGTGTATAGGTAAAAAATACCTGTGAAGCTGAAAAGCCAAACTTTGCCTTATTGTTATCATGGATATCTGTTTAACAAACACGGGCTTTATATTCCCCTTGAGGTACATCTATCAAGGTAAACTTTATCATCTGATAGCCTTGATTTGGCTCATTAGCTACTGTAGCATACTCACCCTCATTGTTGATAAATGAGATAGGGCTTCCTTGTGGGTTCAGCACTTCAAGTGTATAATTATTGGGAATATGTGCAACATTAGCATCTGCTAGTCTATTAAACCAAGCTACAACAAAACGAACATGAGATGTACCACTTAAATCTGCTTTCCATCCCGTAAAACACATTTTTCCATTGATATTTTCTGAAAATATTGTGGATTGATTATTGGCATTATATATAGCAGATTTAGTTCTCATAGCCCATATATCTGCACCACCTTCTCCTGTAAAGTAGCGATTATTAAACCCTTGTGTATTTTCTACATGTACAAAATCTCTAGCTAAGCCTATCATAATGGCTTTATATAAGGCACCTTGAACAAAAAAATCGTAACTAGGATCAAGAGAGTGGAAGTGAGACATTACGTCTGCTGTAAGAGCTGCTGTAAAAGGGGTGGAAAAACTTGTGCCATTATAATTAAAGGCATCAATAATATCTACTCCATTATGCACAAGTCCATAAAAATCTGTCCCTGGAGCTGAAATCTCTGGTTTTTGATAACTTTTACTTAGATTGCCTTCTAAGAGAGGGTTATTGAAAGATGAGGAAGCATTTAATAACATAAGTCCATCTTCGCTGTAGCCATAATTTCCCACAGTAATAATATTAAGAGCTTTTGCTGGAGAGATGACATCATCATAATTTGCTGCTGAAATAAATATTGGAACATTATAATCATAAGCATGATTGTCAAATACTCTATCCATAGGATAGTAGTTTCTAGTGTTATCTGAAGAATTTGATGAATTTCCTCTATTAAGGCTATAGCTCTCTATATCAATACTTTGCATCTCAGCTTCTGTTGGTATGATATCTTCATAGACTGTAATATTTTCATCGCTATAATCATCTGCTTCAAAAGATGAAAACTCTGCACTTTTACAAAAAAGATTTGCTTCTGGAGCTACTGTTGATAATATTCCTGTAATTATTTTCGTATGAGCTCTTGCATTATATGCACATTTTTCAAGTGTACCTTCATTATCACAATAATTTTCAATTATATTCCCATTATTAGCCAAATCACCATCAAGGTAAAATATATCGTAATTATTCACACTAGGTGGTGTATATCCTGTAAAAGTTGCTACTTCATTAAAGACATCATCTTCACTAGGACACTCTACATCAGAGTAGTAGATACCGATATTAGTTCCACTCCAAGCGCTATAGTTTTCCGTTTGACGCTGATTGACATGGGTTTCATTGAGATAATTATTAAATCTTGCGCGCCATGTGGCCATATCTACTGAGTCACCGGCATGAGGTTCTTGTTCTGCCCCTGAAGTAGCAAAGTTTATATGTACATCCATATTAGATATGGCTCCATTAGTATTTTTTAGAAGTTTTGCGATTGTTTGTGAATTAAGCGCTAAACTAATATACGAAACACCTTTTTCTAAGGAAATCAATAGCTTATCGTTGAGTATTGCTGATGTATCATCTTGAAGTATTTTTATAACTGTTTCAAGATTTTGCTTTCTTGCCCACCTATAGCGTTCTCGCAACTCCCTTTGTCTGCTTCTATCTAACTGTATAACATTTTGTGCTTCTTTAAGGGTAATAATTTTTCCATTATACTTAAAAATATGAAATACATGTTTATTCTTTATTCCGACAGAGAAAGAATAGTTTGGAACTTGAATGCTTTCTATATCTTCTACAGGAACTCTATCAGATATAAAAATATCTACAAAATAACGATTTTTATTCTTATATGCTATAAGTTTTTGAAGACGAAAGGTGACTTTTTTAGCTTCTAAATTACTTAAATTCAATTTTTCTTTAAAGTTATCATATACCTTTTCTGCTTCAATAGAAACTTTAAGGGTAGAAGGTTGTGAAATATTCATATTTTGTATAGGAACGTTATTCCAAAATCCTAACAATACATGCGGTATTAATAATAAAAGAAAACGGTGATGGTGGGGGGGGTATACCTATTTTTATATTCCATAAGATATCCTTATTTCAGTAAATACTTATTAGCAACACTTTACAGTGTTTTAATGTAAATGTCAAGTCTATTTTTTTGTTGTAAAATATGAAATTATTAATTTATTAAAAATTACAGTTGGAATAATAATTGCTTGTAAAGTTTTAATTAAAAAAGAGGAAGACAAAATGATTCAAATATCGCGTGCTCATATTGTTGCTGATGCGGCTCTTGATTACCGCGCTATGCGTCAAGATTTGATAGCTGGAAATATTGCTAATGTTGATACACCTTTTTATCGTCCTCGTGATCTTGATTTTCAAAGTGCACTTATTCAAAAGAAAAATGAGCTTTATAAAAAAGAGAGCAATCAGCTACAGATGGCACAGACAAATGAAGCGCATCTTAGTCCAAAAGCAACTATCGACCCACGAAAAGCTACCCTCTTTTTTAGAGATGGGCATACGGCTCGAAATGATGGCAATAGTGTTGATTTGGATGTGGAGACTTCAGAGCTTAGCAAAAACTCTATGATGTTTAGCGCTCTGATTAGTGCGCGTAAAAAAAGTGCTATGATTTTTAGAGCTGTTTTAGACGCTTCGGCAAAAACACAATAGATTAGGGAAAGAAAATGAGTTTTTTAAATAGTTTTGACATCAGTGCTTATGGACTCTCAGCCCAGCGTGCTCGTGTAAACACAATCAGTTCAAATATCGCTAATGCGCAGACAACTCGCACAGATGAGGGTGGACCCTATCGCCGTCGTGAAGTAGTTTTTAAAGCTATAGATTTTAATGAAGTCTATAATAGAGCCATAAAAGAGAACAATAACAGACTCGGTTATAGCGACCCACTCAATGAAAACGAAGAAGGTAGCAAAGTAAATCCTGCTATAATGAGCGTAATAGTTGATAAAATTGTTCGTGATGATAGTGATTTTAAGATGAAGTATGACCCTACACACCCTGATGCAGACGCAAAAGGTTATGTAGCGTATCCAAATATTAATCCAGTTATCGAAATGGCCGATTTAGTAGAAGCTACACGCTCGTATCAAGCCAATGTGGCAGCATTTGATAGTGCAAAAAAGATGGCAACAAGCGCTATCTCATTACTACAATAAAGGAGAATAAATTATGGCAAATATAACTAATATTAACGCTCTCTCAACCGCCGATATTCTCAAGAATAAGGCAAATCCCGTTGCTAAAGGTGGCGGTGAACAGTTTGCAGAGACCTTGAAATCAGCTATGAATGATGTTAGTGATATGCAAGTCAAAAGCGAAGAAGCTCTAAGCGACTTAGCCACAGGGCAGGTCAAAGACCTTCATCAAGCAGCACTCGCTATCGGTAAGGCAGAGACAAGCATGAAACTGATGTTAGAAGTGCGCAATAAAGCACTTAATGCCTATAAAGAGATTACTCGAACACAGATGTAAGCTCTTTAATCATATACCTTATTTTAATATCATGTTTTAAATTTATCAAGTTTTTCATTTAACTCACTTGAGAGTTCATTTAGATGTGATGATGCTATAGTAATTTCACCGATACTATTTGAATTTTGCTTAGATATATCGCTAATATTTTCTATCTCTATCGAGATTGTAGTTGCCTCTTGCGACATTTTTTCTGATTCTTTCATAGTGCTTGCTGATGCTTCTAAGGCTTCTAACATAATACTGTTTGAGCTTGATATAGTTGTTTCGACATCTGTTGAAATATTTACAAGTTCCATAACTGTTGAAGCGTTTTTATTCATCTCACAGCTTGCTTCTAGTATAGACTGGACTATAACACTCACTGATGCATTTATCTCTGCAAGAGATTTTTGTGTATTTTCTGCTAATTTTCTTACTTCATCAGCAACCACAGCAAATCCACGCCCGTGTTCCCCTACACGAGCCGCTTCAATAGCCGCATTTAAAGCTAAGAGATTTGTTTGATCTGCAATATCTGAGATAATATTTAGCACACTTTTTATCTCAGTCGCATTGCCACTTAACTCCTCAAGCTTCATTGACAACTCTTGTTCTGTATCGCTTGTCCTTTGTATTTTTTGTGTTAAAATGTTAATTTTATTGGTTGCTTGGGCTAAATCTTCACTTGCCTTTTCTATTTGATTATGATTTACTTGAGCCTTATCTACGCTACTAGAAAGGTTTAAACCTACTTCTAATATATCTTTTGTAGCACTTTCAACGATGGCGTTCTCATGTATTATATTTTCTTTAACACTTTCGCTAGACCCATATAACTCTTCTGCTATGGAAGCATTTTCACGACTTGAGAGTTTTACCGCATCTATAGTGTGTTGCACTTTCTCTATAAATTTATTAATCTCTACCGCTACTGCACCTATCTCATCTTTAGAACTGATAGTCAGTCGTTTTATTAAGTCTCCATCACCGCTGCTTAAGTCATGAGCTGTTTGTAAGATATCATTGAGTGACTTACTTATAGACATATAGATAAGCCCAGATACTGATGCAGATAACGAGATACTAAGCAGTGCAAGGATTATCAAGTTCATTCTCTGAAAAGAAGCTTCTTTTTCAATAGTTTGAACATTGTGAATCAAATTATTTGAAAGTTTATCTTCAACTTGCTTTAAAAGATTTATTTTTTTGTAATTGTATTAAACCAAACATTAGGATCAATATTAAAATTATTCATACTCTGCGTTGTTAGCAAAATATTTCTCATCTTCTCTACATCTTGAATAACTTGCCCTTGGATGAGTGTATCATAATAAAAAGTCTCTTTATCAGATTTAAGAATTTTACAACTTTTTATATAGCTATTTTGCTCTGCTACAAGATTATTAAATTTTATTCTTCCTTCTGTTGAGATTTTATCACTTGAAAATGCTCCTGCTCCAACAGCCCTCTCTATTCCTGCTCTCTCTTTAGAGTATAAAAAGTTCACAAAAGAGTTTAAATCTTTTATAATTTTAGGATTGCGTGAGTATCTTGCTAGAGTAGCAACAGAATCTAAAAACACCCCATTAGTATTGGTGTAAAATGCAATAGCGTCGCTCTTTTTTATACTCAAAGAGTTTACTTGATTTCTAATAGAATTCAAATTATCTAAACGAGAGATAGCTTGGCTCATATCTTTCACAAAACTCTTCTGCAAGGCTTCAATATTTTGAGATTTTATAAAAGTTTTAAGTGCGTCTATCTTTTGATTGGTGTTTTGTTTTTGTGTTGTTAATGTGTTAGAAAACTTTCTTCCCTTAGAACCTAAAAATCCTGCCGTAGCACCTCTCTCTTTTTGGAGTTCATGTACAAGTGAACTTGCCTTAATTGCTATTTGTAAAGAAACGCTTAAATTTTCTGCTTCATTAACCACGGAGCTCTTTTGTATAACTGATGATGCAATTTGATACAGTAGCACCAAAGCTGGAATAACAAAAATCAAAAAGAGTTTTATTTTTATGCTTGTATTATTTAAGATATTCATAGTGGGCGATTCCTTTAATTTTATTGATGTTTAATTATATGAAAAACATTTATTGGCAGTATGGCGGAATTACTAAAAATCAGCTCTGATTTGCTCAAAAGTGCGTATGTTGCCTCTCTTGCCTCTTTGTTGTCTTCTACATAAAGCAGAGTAAAACCTTGAGCATCGTTTATTAGATTTTTTATATCAAACATTAGCTCTTGTCCTTATAAATAATCACTCTATTTCTACCGCTCTCTTTTGCCTCATAAAGTGCTACATCTGCCCTATGGATCAATTTATTAATACTTATACTCTCGTCGTGAGCGCTACAAGCCACACCTATGCTTATAGTATATTGAAGTGTCTTCTCTGAATGTACATCATATTTAAGCTCTGTATTGTGGACAAACTCTTTTAACTTTACACCAAACTCATAGGCACCTTTTTCATCGGTATTTGGTAGCAAAATCACAAACTCTTCTCCTCCAAAACGCACAACAACATCACCTGCTCTTGTAAGACTTGTCATGATATCTGCAAGATGTTCTATCACCTTATCACCCACTAAATGCCCTAGAGTATCGTTGATATTTTTAAATTTATCTATATCTATTATCAGCATGGAAAAAGGCTTTTTTTCACGCTTAGAGATGCTCAAAAGTGTCTCTGAGACTTCACTGAAATATCTTCTATTGTAGAGATTTGTCATGGGGTCTCGCACCACCATCTCTTCGAGTTTCAGTTTACTTAACTCTAGCTCTTTTATTTTGAGGGTGACTAATTTTTCTAAAGAGCTTTCGTACTCTTTGGTTTTTTTGATGTAGTAGAGTTTTTCACAACTCTGTTTTATAACTTGCTCTAACTGTTGCAGGTTGATAGGCTTGAGCAGATAACCACTGACACCTACCTTGATACACTCCGTTAAGAGATCTATATCTCGATACGCTGTTGCAATGATGATAGGAATGGTACAATCTTTTTCACGTATCTTCTTACTCATCTCTATGCCATTAAGCTTTGGCATCTTAATATCACTTATAATACAGTCTATATGCTCTGCTTCAAACTTCTCTAAGGCCTCTTCACCATCAGATGCCACTATTATAGTATCAAAAAAGTTTTCTAGCAGAGCTAAGACACTCTCTTGCGCCTCTTCATTATCTTCTACATAAAGAATTGTGAGCTCTTTGGTAAAATTCACAAGCTCCTTAAGAATAAACTGCTTAAACATCGCTCTCTCCTTGTGTGGGTATCTTAATATCAAATACTGCACCCTCGGCATCGTTTCTAATCTGCAAATATCCTTTGCAATTCTCTTCGATAATCATTTTACTCATATAGAGCCCCAATCCTGCTCCATCTTTTTGTGTCTTTGTTGAGAAGTATGGCTCAAATATCTTCTGCATAATATTTTGAGGGATACCTCCAGCATTATCAGATATCTCACAGCATGAATATTTCTCTTCATCATAAGTTCTTATCTTTATGTATGGGTTTTCAATTTTTTTCTCTAGTAGTGCATCCTCTGCATTTTTAATAAGATTTAAGATAACCTGTTTGAGCTCATTTGCATGAACATAGATAGGTGTCTTACATGTAAACTCCGAAATAAGCTTAATCCTTTTATACTCCAAAGAGGTAGCAATGATAGCAAAAGCACCTTTGACAACTTCTGAGTAGGCTATAGACTCTTTTTGCTTATCTGTTTTATAGAAATTTCTAAAATCATCTATGGTGCTAGAGAGGTGCTGAGAAAAGTCATCTATCCTCTCTAGCTTTTGAATAAAATACTCTTTTTCAAAATTATCCAACATCACCTTCATGGAGAGATCACCAGCAGTTGATGAGATAGCAGTCAGTGGCTGTCTCCGCTGGTGGGCTATCATACTTATCATCTCTCCCATCTGAGCAAGTTTACTTTGATGCAAAAGGGTCTTATCTTTCTCTTGAGAGCGAACAAGCTCCTCTTCTAAGTGAATACTGTCTGTTATATCAAGTCTAATAGCTGCGTAACCCTCGATCTTGTCTTTTCTATCAAAAAGTGGCTCTATATTGGCATAAACCCAGTAGTAGCCTCCATCTTTTTTCAGATTTTTCACCTCACCGCTCCACGGTTTTCCTGCTTGGATAGTATCCCACAAATCTTTAAAGGCACTCCTTGGCATGTCAGGATGGCGGATGATGTTGTGCGGTTTTCCTATAAGCTCTTCTCGTGTATATCCAGAGATATCGCAAAAAGCGTCACTCACCTCTGTGATTTTTCCCTTCAAATCGGTCGTAGAACTGATGATGTATTTATCGACAATGCTTTTTAATCTCTTCTCGTTTTTCATCAAAACTACAACAACAACTATCATCAATAAAAACATTGCTATACTCACAAGATCTAGAGCAGCATAGGCACTAAAAAATTTGTATGTTGTCTGTAGCTCTTTGGTGATATTTTCAAGTATCTCTTTTTCTAAAAAATTATCTACATTTTGGAGTCTATTTATCTTTTTTGTAATATTTTCAAACCAATATTCTGGGGTCGCTTTTTGCTTCAGTGCTTTTGTAGGATACAAAATCATCTCTCTAATACGCAGCACTTCTTCTACACACTCTCCTTTAGCATTGGCTTTGTAACTCTCTTTTGCTTCATCTGAGGCATATTTTAAGAATGTTTTTGTATAAAGATTTTCTATAGAGATAAGATTGATAAAGCTTACATGCAAGGCTTCATTGTGCTCTTTTTGAGAGAGTAGTGCCGTCCCTACTGCCCTCTCTATTCCTGCATTTTCTTTGGCGTATAAGAAGTTGCTATATGCGATAATATTTTGTGTAATAAGAGGGAGTTTGGAAGTTTTTGAGACCTCTACAATAACATTTAAAAAGTCATCATTCATTTGTGAATACAAAGCGATATTCTCTTGAAGCGTTATATGTAAAGCATCTACGCTCTCGCGCATAAAAGAGAGTCTTTTTATATTTTTCATCGCTTTTTGAAATGCTCTCTCTACATACTCTACATCATTCATCTGTATATATCTTTTTAAAACCTCTACTTTTGCATCTGTTATAAGTCTCTGTTTTTGCAGTTGCTCTTTAAATTTTACACCCTTATTGGCAAGATAG
>CAMZLS010000146.1 GCA_947311765.1 uncultured Helicobacteraceae bacterium | reverse complement strand
GATGAAGCGCAGCATGTTATGGATGAAGCACGCCGTTTGGGAGTGAAGTTTTATCTTCCTGTTGATGTGGTTGCAGCGCAGACATTTTCAGAAGATTCAGTAAGTAAGCTTGTTACTGCACAAGAGATTCCTCAAGGTTGGATGGGCTTAGATATCGGACCAGCAACTGTTCGTCTCTACCGAGAAGGGCTCAATGATGTGCAGACTGTTTTGTGGAATGGTCCAATGGGCGTTTTTGAGATGGAGAAATTCTCGCGCGGCTCAAGTAAAATCGCTCACTTTGTGGCAGATTCGTATGCGACAACTGTTGTAGGTGGTGGAGATACTGCCGACTTGGTAAAGCGTGTAGGTGTAGATGAAGAGATGAGTTTTATCTCTACTGGCGGGGGTGCTTCTCTTGAACTTCTTGAAGGAAAAGTTCTTCCTGGAGTTGAGCAATTAATCATAGAAGAAGAGTCATGATTTTAGCAACAAATTTTAAAAGCAATTTAACACGAGCAAAGACAGTTGAGTATCTTGAAAAAGTAGAAGCGTATTGTGAAGAAAATAGTATTAGCGATGAGGTGATGATTTTTCCACCTGCTTCTGCGCTTTGTGAAAAGAGCTTACATGTAAGCGTTGGTGCACAAAATGCTTTTGGCGTTGTTAATGGTGCTTTTACAGGTGAACTTGCCCTTGATCAACTTCAAGAGTTTGGCATTAAAACTATCTTGATAGGTCATAGTGAACGCCGCCATGTTTTGGGTGAATCTCAAGAACTTATTGCAGAAAAATTCAACTTTTACAAAGAACAAGGTTTTCGTATTGTTTACTGTATTGGTGAGCCTTTAGAAGTTCGAGAAGAGGGAAACAGTGCACTTTTAGCGTATCTTGATGCACAGTATAAAGGCATTGATTTAAGCTACAAAAACCTTGTTATCGCTTATGAGCCTGTTTGGGCGATTGGTACGGGTTTGACACCAACTCTTGATGATGTAGAACTTATTCATGGGGCTATAAGAGAAGAGACAAGCGCAGCACTTTTATATGGTGGTAGTGTCAAAGCTGAGAGTGCGAAATCATTTTTAGCACTTGATAATGTTGATGGAGTTTTAGTAGGAAGTGGGGCTTTAAACCCTGATGATTTTTGTAGTATGATTCGTGATGCTGCTAGTTTACAATAGGAGAGAGATATGGTAATGAAGGGTAAAAAAGGTCTTATAGTAGGTCTTGCAAATAATAAATCAATTGCGTATGGTATCGCAAAAGCGTGTCACGAACAGGGTGCTGAGATGGCATTTACATATCTTAACGATGCACTGAAGAAAAGAGTTGAGCCAATCGCTAAAGAGTTTGGCAGTGAGTATGTGTATGAGCTTGATGTCTCAAATGAAGAGCATATGGCAGGTATCGCTGCCGAGATAGAGCGTGATTTTGGGAAGATTGACTTTTTAGTTCACTCTGTCGCTTTTGCTCCAAAAGAAGCACTCTCAGAGCCATTTATGAAGACAAGTAAAAAAGCTTTTGCTATCGCTATGGATGTTTCGGTTTATTCATTTATAGATTTAACAAATCGTTTGGAAAGCGTTTTAGCTGATGATGCTTCTATCTTAACGCTTAGTTATCTAGGTGGACCAAAATATATAGTCAACTATAATGTTATGGGTGTTGCCAAAGCAGCCTTAGAGTCTAGTGTACGCTATATGGCAGTAGAGTTAGGCTCAAAAGGGCAGAGAGTAAACGCCATCAGTGCGGGACCTATTCGTACTCTAGCCGCAGCTGGCATAGGTGATTTTAAACAGATTTTAAATTGGAATGAAGCTAACGCACCACTCAAGCGTAATGTAAGCACAGACCAAGTAGGTAACTCTGCTATGTATCTTCTTAGCGACTTAGCATCTGGTGTCACAGGCGAAGTTCATTATGTTGATTCGGGCTATAATATCATGGGAATGGCAGCAGCTGAGAAAGATGAAAATGATAAGGTTGTTCTCTCTTGGGATCAACGTAAAAAGTAGTAATTTGTAAAAAAATCTAAAATATTAACCCTACCTTCCTATAGCAGGCAGGGTATCTAGCATCTCTTTGTGAGACGCTTTCTTTGGCTCTAAAGCTTTTTCTTTGTTGTATTTTTCCCATTTATCGACATAGTCTTGTAGCTTGAAACTGCTACTATTATTTTCTTTTTTATTCTCTTTTTCTTGTATTTTTTTCTGCGTAGGCTTCCAATCGTCCTTCAACCAATCATCAAAAGCATTTTGCATACTGCCATTAGAGTGTGTACCACTTGGTGAAACTGCATTGAGAGCCCTGTTTTGTGAAGGTGCTTGTGCCATAAGTATAAGGGTAGATACAATGAGTAGTAATATTTTTTTCATAAAACTTCTTTTTTTCTTAAATGATTAAATTTTAATCATTTATTAGGATATATTTAATAGTATTGTATGATATAGTACTTAAACTTTTAAACAACAAGGGAGTTACATGAAATTAGTAAAAATGAGTTTAACAGCAGCTATTCTAATGGGTGCTTCGGCATTTGCAATTGATAATGTTAAGGTTAGCGGTGATGCTAAATTATTTTATACAACACAAGATGATGGTGACAATTCTCTTTTTTCAAAAGAGGGCGCAGCAGGTCAAGCTGCATTAGGTCTTGGCGTAAGTGCTGATTTAACATCTGGTATTTCTGCAGGGACACACTTAACTGCACTGAGCACACTTGGTCTTCAAGGACAACTCGTAGATGCTGTGTGGGTTGATACAAATGGTGTTGATGATTATTTCTGGTTTGATGAAGCGTGGTTGGTTGGTACTGCTGGGAAGACGACATTAAAAGCTGGTCGTATGGCTCTTGATACTCCACTAGTGTTTACTGAAACTTGGAGTATTGCTAAAAATACTTTTGAAGCAGCAGTGTTAATCAATACTGATCTTCCAGGTACGACTTTAGTAGGTGCTTATGTTGGTGGACAAAATGGTGGAACTGTTTTAGCTCCTGCATCAATTGCTCCAGTTAATGCTAACGGTACAACAAACTTTTCACAGTTTTATAATGGTGCATACACTGTTGGTGCAATCAACAACTCTTTTGAGCCACTAACAGTTCAAGCTTGGTATTATGATGCAACTCGCGTTATTCAAGCATATTGGTTGCAAGCTGATTTAAATCTTAAAGGAATTGTTGCAGGTGTGCAATATACTGGTCAAGAGGTTCAAGAGGCTACAGTAGCAGATGCAGATTCTCAAGATGCTTTCGCTGTAAAATTAGGGTATGAGTCAGACATGTTTAATATCTCTGGAGCGTATTCAGCCACTGGCGAAAAAGGTCCAATCAATGTAGGTGCAAACCTTGCAGCATCTGGGCAGTCAAAACTTTATACTGAAGCATGGTGGTATTATGGAATTATTTCCCAGATAGACACTACTGCTTTCAATGTAACTGCTACAGGTTCAGTTGCTGATTATAATTTAGGTCTTTACTATACTCAAGCGGAAGTTGGCGCTAATGATTTAGCTTTTAGTGGGGCAACTTTTGAACTTGCAAGATCTGTTGGTCCTGTAGATGTAGGTCTTTACTATATCTATACAAAATATGATGCTGACAACAATGGTGACGCATACAACACTGTTCAAGCATACCTAACATATAACTTCTAAGCAATTAGAATTTATCTGCCCTTCGGGGCATCTATTTTGGGGTAACCCTTAATTTTTTCATTCATTTCACTACAAGATGCCGTACTCCTTAATAGGCTCTTTCTTCAAAAACGATGCTGTTTTTATCTCCTTTTTAATAAAACAGCATCTTAATTTCTGCTAAATTTTTTACTTTTTGCTATAATGAGACATGGGAAAAATAGATAAATTAGAGGAGATGTAAATGGAAATCCTACCTATGATAGTTGCAATTATTGCATTTGGTGGCATTTTATATGCTGTATATGATGCATTAACACATAAAAACCCTTATCAGTTAAAAAAAAGTTAATTCTAAAAGATGCCACTACTCCTAAAAAAGGCTCTTTATCTTGTTGTGATGCTGCTTTTAATCTCTTTTATCTCCTTTCTTGCGATAAATGCAGCGCCCAACAGCTTTCTCTCTGCGGGAGAGCTAAATCCAAATATGACCCCCGAAGCTATAAAAAAACTCAAAGCCGTATATGGTCTTGATAAGTCCATGTTTGAGCAGTATATAAGTTGGATTTCCAATCTTGTGCAACTCAATTTTGGAGTTTCCTTTGTTAGTGGCCAAGATGTAACAAGTGAGATCTTAAAACGCTTGCCTATAACGCTCATTATGAATATCACTGCAATGCTTTTTGTCTTTTCGCTCTCTATTTATTTAGGTGTCAAAGCCGCGCTGCATCATGAAAAACGACTCGATTATTGTATCCGTCAACTCGCCTTAGTCTCTTTTTCTATGCCCTCTTTTTATCTAGCACTTTTGCTTATTTTGATATTTTCTGTGGGGCTTGATTGGCTTCCTATTGCGGGTCTGCATTCGATAGAGCCTAAAGAGGGTTTTAGCTATTATGCAGATATGGCGTGGCATCTTGTTTTACCAGTAGGTGTTATGATTTTTGTTTCGCTTGGAAGTATGATTATCTACATTCGCTCACTTACCTTGGAAATTTTAAAAAGTGATTATCTTTTTTATGCAAAAGCACGGGGTTTAAGTGAGAGGATAATTTTAAGACGCTATATTATTCCAAATCTTCTGCCACCTGTTATCACTCTTTTGGGTCTTTCTCTGCCTGGGCTTATCGGTGGGAGTGTGATTTTAGAGGCTATTTTTGGGATAGAGGGAATGGGACAACTCTTTTATCTCAGTGCATTGAGCCGAGACTATCCTGTTATTATGGGGATACTAACAGTTACTGCACTCCTTACCCTTTTGGGCAATATGAGTGCAGATTTGATTTTGATAAAACTGAATCCTTACGCGTCTAGGTCTTAACTGATCTTATGGTGCGTAAGGTCAGTTTTTAACTCATGTCATCATCAACTGTAACTTTACCAGTCACGCGACGCCACCAAATAGGTGCCATCAAGCCTGTAAAAAGCATAAAAGTGACAATACTATTAAAATACCATCCAAGTGTATCGAGATTATTGATATCAATAATTCCAACTTGATAAAGCCCACCAATAAGAAGTCCCACTAAAATAAGATAAATAATAATACCCGTCGTGCCTAAAGCTTCATGCAAGGCTCTTAAGGCAATCATCCAGATAACAAGCAGCAAGACAAGGAAAAAGAGCACTAAAAGATTAAAAGTTTCCAATCCTATAACATAATGAGCTACATCCCACTCAAGAGGATTCCATGTTCCAAAGACTAAGACAAAACTCAAGATAAGTTTGACATACCAAGGGAGATTTTTTGACATTATTTTTCCTTTTTTTTAGTTAAAGAGTGATTCTAGTGCAGAGATATCGTCTTTTTTCTCTTCTACTGCACTATCTTCTATAGCACCACCGCCATCTTGTTCTACAAGTTCGATAACATAACCTGAAATCATAGAAGCAAGACGGATATTGATACCGCTTTTTCCAATGGCTTTTGATTTTTGATCACTTGGTAAGGTGACAATCGCTTTTAAGTTACCCTCTTCTTCAGAGCCTTTCACTGTTACAGCAGAGATAATCGCAGGTGACATAACACGGGCAATAAAAAGTTCAGGAACAGTTGTGTATTCGATACAGTCTATGCTCTCATTGAGAAGCTCTTCACTCACTGCATTGATACGCACGCCTTTTACCCCAACCGTTGCACCAATAGGATCGATCTTAGGACTTGTAGTATAAAGTGCGATTTTTGCACGCTCCCCTGGGATACGGGCAGAACGCTCGATAACAACAAGTTCATCTTTTATCTCAGGGACTTCAAGTGCAAGCAACTCCTCTAAAAACTTAGGAGAAGTACGAGAAAGTTCTATCTGAATTCCATTTGCTTTATCTATATTGACGCGACGTACAACAGCTTGAACGATGTCACCAACTTTAAAAACTTCACCTTTGATACGACTCTTCATAGGCAAGACAGCGCGAACTTCATCCATCTCGATATAGGTGCTTTGATCTTGATCGACACTCGTTACTCGTCCTGTTGCGATAGTGCCTATTTTACTTTTATACTTGCTAAACATATCATCTTCTACAAGACGTTGGATGTGAAATTCCATCTCACGGTGCAGTGACATAGCGGCAGTACGACCATGATCTTCAAGAGAGTGCTCTATCTGAAATTGATCACCAACTTCAATATCATCATCATTCTCTTTGGCTTCAGTAAGGGACATATAAGCCTCAGCCTCTTCACTCTCAAGCTCAGGTGCATCATCCGCAACGACGGTGATGACTTGATTAAGCATTAAAGTTTTCGTCTCTTCGTCTATCTCTGCTTCATAAGCATAGTTTGGGTTAATAACACGCTTTGCAGTCTGAACAAAAGCAGTCTTGATGCTCTCTTTGACTTTTTCAGGAGGAAGTCCTTTTTCGTGAGCAATTGAATCAATAATATCTAAAATATTTTCCATAATAATACCTTCTGGTTAATGCGTCTGGTTCATAAAAAAATGGCTACTTGGGTAAGTCAACTTTATGAAGAGGTGACATTATAGCATAGATTTAGAGCTTCTTAACGGATTTAAGGGTATAATGCAAAAAATATAAGAAATTACGAAGGAAAAAAATGGAACTGAAAACTGTACGTGTTGAGCCTGATGCTAAGCCAAAAAAGACAGATGTTAAGAAGATTAATGAACTGCTTGAGAAAAATGAGTCGGTGATTTTATACTTTGATCGTGATAATTCGCATAAAGATTTGTTAGAACTTCAAGATTATTATGAGGCTGAGGGAAAAAGCTTTTATATGAGAGAGATAAAATATGGTCTTTCAGAGAATGAATACATGTACGAGGTTCATATTCTCTAATGGTGAAAAAACTTTTTATTGAGACACTTGGCTGTGCAATGAATGTTCGTGATTCCGAACACATGATCGCAGAACTGAGCGAAAAAGAGGCGTATGAATTAACAACAAATTCTGATGAAGCAGATTTGATAATTATCAATACCTGTTCAGTCCGTGAAAAACCTGTGCATAAGCTTTTTTCAGAACTAGGTGTTTTCAATAAGGGTAAAAAAGAGGGTGCAAAAATTGGTGTGGCTGGTTGTACAGCTTCACATTTAGGCAAAGATATTATCAAGCGCGCGCCCTATGTCAATTTTGTGCTTGGTGCGCGAAATGTCTCAAAAATCGCTACTATCATCCATCAAGACAAGGCAGTAGAAACTGAGATTGACTATGATGAATCACAGTTTGCCTTTAAAGATTTTCGCACAAGCCCTTATAAATCCTATATCAATATCTCTATCGGTTGTGATAAGCAGTGTAGTTTTTGTATCGTCCCACATACCCGTGGGGATGAGATCTCTATCCCTGCTGATTTGATTGTTGCAGAAGTACGAAAAAGCGTCGAGCGTGGCGCAGTAGAGGTCTTTTTACTCGGGCAAAATGTCAATAACTACGGCAGACGTTTTTCAAATAGCGATGAAAAAGTGAATTTTACAGAACTTTTACGCCGTGTGAGTGAGGTTGATGGCTTGAAGCGTATTCGCTTTACTTCACCGCACCCTTTGCATATGGATGATGAATTTTTAGAGGAGTTCGCAAAAAATCCAAAAATCTGTAAAACGATGCATATGCCTCTTCAATCTGGCTCAACGACACTACTCAAAGCGATGAAGCGTGGCTATACAAAAGAGTGGTTTTTAAACCGTGCTCAGAAATTGCGTGAATTGGTTCCTGATGTCTCTATCAGTACGGATATTATTGTCGGTTTCCCAGGTGAGAGTGAAGAAGATTACCAAGATACCTTAGATGTGATGCGTCAAGTGGAGTTTGAGCAAGTTTTTAGTTTTAAATACTCGCCTCGTCCTATGACAGAAGCGGAAAACTTTACCAATGTTGTCGCACCTGAAGTTGCTTCTGCGCGTCTCAGTGTAGTGCAAGATTTGCATAATGCAACCTTGGATGAGATAAAGCACCGCAATCAAGGCAAGCTTGTAGAGGTCTATTTTGAGGAGTTGCGCGCTGATGGATTTGTGGCAGGACGCAGTGACAATAACTTACTTGTAAAAGTTAAAGGAAGCGAAGAGCTACTAGGAACAATTCAAAAAGTCCGTATCACTAAGCTTTCAAGACTCTCTTTCGAGGGCGAACTTATAGAATGAAAAAGCTAAAAAAGCGTATTTTACGGAGCACAGCACTTGCTCTTGTGCCTCCTATTGGAACGCTTTTAATTCGCCTTATCTATCTTACATGTAAGAAAAACTTTCATATAAACAAAGCTATCGGAGAGAAGCCTGTTGTCTTTGCTTTTTGGCACGGTGACTTGTTAATGCAACCCTATCTCTACTACCAATTTCGTCAAACTCCTAAGGCAAATGTCTTAATAAGTGATCATTTTGATGGTAAAATAATTGCAAAAATTATGGTCTATTTTAAGCTAGGCACTATTCACGGCTCTTCTAACCGAAGCGCGGTGCGTGTTTTGATGCAGGGGATTAAATCTTTAAGAGATGGTTATGATATCGGCATTACTCCTGATGGTCCAAAAGGTCCTCGTCATGAAGTCTCTGATGGGGTTATCGCGATGGCGCATAAGAGTAAGGCTAAGGTCGTTATCTTCTCTTGCGTGCCTTCACATTTTTGGCAACTCAGTAGTTGGGATAAGTTTACTATAGCTAAGCCTTTCTCTACGCTTGATTTTTATGCATCTAGGCCTTTTGATTTAAGCGATATGAGTATGGATGAGGCTAAAGTGCTTATTAAAAAGGAGTTGATGCGCCATGCGATTTAATAATATTTGGCTTATAGCTAGCTTTGTAACACTGATTTTTACCGTAGCATACTTTTTTCTTAACCCTTCGTACGAGCGCTCTTTGGAAGCGAGATTTCATTATGCGATGGGTGATTATAAACAGGCCCAAGAATTAGCGACAGAGGCTTTTAAGATGAATGCCTATAATCGCATGGCATCAACAGTTATGACACAGTCACAAACAGCTATGAAATTTGTAAATTATATACAAGAGTCAAAAAAGTATATGAGTGAAATTGCGCAAATCGCTAGTGGCGATGGGGTGAGTCGCGCAGATAGGGCAAAAGTAAAGATGATATGTGAAATTATGATCGCTTCTTATATCAAAATCGCGGCTACGGTTTTAACAGATAAAGACCTTATCGAAGAGGCAAAAGAGTATAACGATAAATTTAAAAAGCTTCATGATGATATTGTTGCAAGACAATAAAAAAGTATTTTTAGAGTATCTATATGATATTTGTGGATATTCAGACCTTACATTGAAAAGTTATGATGAGACACTTAAAGAGATGTTTTTTTATAGTGATATCTCTTGTGAAGCAGATGCTTATGTGATAGAATTGATGCCATATAGACTCCATATCGCCTCACAAAAAGCAAAAACAATTTCTCGTAAACTCAGTGCGGTGAGAAGTTTTGTGAGTTTTTTGCGAAAGAGGGATATAAGTATATCTCTGCATTCTGATGAGAGTATAAAAGTGCCTAAAGCACTGCCTAAGCCCATTTCTCACGAGCATATTCTCTTAGCTTTAGAGGAGGCTTCTTTACAAGAGCGATGTATTGTATTGATGCTTTATACTTTAGGATTGCGAATTTCAGAGTTAGCATCCTTACATGTAAGCCAAATAGGTGATGAGTGGATACGTGTTGTTGGTAAGGGTAAAAAAGAGCGTACCATTCCACTTTTAAGTCAAATTGTTGCGCTAATTAGTGAATATCGCTCCGCTTATCAGCCTAAAGAGTATCTTTTTGAGCGCAATGGTGCAAAATTAAGCGAAAATAGTTTAAGATATATCATCACAAAAGTGTTTCAAAAGGCAGGTATGAAAGTGACACCACACCAGTTGCGTCATTCGTATGCGACAGAGTTGCTTAATCATAATGCACGAATAGCTGATGTCAGTGAACTTTTGGGACATGCCTCCATGGCAACAACACAGATTTATACCAAACTAGGCTCTGCGTTAAAAATGGAAAATTATCTAAAATCACATCCACTCTGTAAGGATAGTATTCATGGGTCTTCTTGAGCACCTTTACACAAAAATATTTATTGCTATCATCGAAGATGGTGAACGCATTGATGTCGCAACACAGGTGATTAGTGGAGGTAAAAAGGATGATGATTTTCAAAGTTTTGAGAGTTTAGAGGAGCTGAAGTCATATATTCAAGACCTTCTTAGTGAATCTCCTTATTATTATATCTCACTTTTAAATAATTGCTCTGATCAAGGCGCATTGCCTACTTGTGATAAGCTAAAGATGCGTGATTTTGCTGATGTAAGTCTTAGTGTAAGCTTGTGTATGGATAAAAAATGGGCACTATATAGTTCAAGTGGACTCCTTCAAGCCCTTGAGAAACGCCATCAAAGCTATGGACTTGATTATATTTTTTCTCCTTTTACAATTTTGCATCATTTTTTTAAGGATAAGATTAAAGAAGTTCTAGGACTGTATGTTTTAATTCAAAACGAGAGTCTTTGCATTGCTGTGTTTTCGCAAGAGAAACTTGAATTTGGCATGTATGTAGTGACAGATGCTGATGAAATTGCATTGACACAGAACTCTTTAGAGAGTAGTGGAGGGTTTGAGGCAGGTCTTGATGAGGTGGAAGATGAGATTGATTTTGATGATTTGAGTGTGCTTGATGATATCGAATCACTTGATGATATTGAGACCTTAGATGATATTGATTCTATAGAAAGTTTTGAGGATTTTACTGAAGAGTCTGATGAAATAAGCATACAAGAGCCTGAAACAAAAAATGAAGAGAGTATTGATAATTTCAATTTAGATTTTTATCGTTTTAATCTTATTCAAGAGGCTTTAAAAAAGTTTTATAGTGATGATGTATATAAGTCAGCATTTATAGAAGCTGTTTTTATTGCTGATAGTGTCGGTGTTGATTCTGATTTGAAAAACTATCTTGAAGAAGAGCTTTTTGTGACACCTATAGTAAGAAAGATAAATTTAGCACAATCTCTGCTCTATCTTACAAAAGATGAGGTGGCTCATGCGTCGTAGTTTTATTAAGCCTAGATCAAAAAGTATTGTCACGGCGCAGTTACGCTTGGTGCTTGTCTTTTTTGGGATTACGCTTTTTATGTTAGTTGGGACTTACGGATTTCTCTCCTATAAAACTTACAGTTTTTCTCAAAAAACTACTGAGGCACATCATAATATTGATGAATATAAGCAATCTTTGCAGACGTATGAGAAAGAAATTCTTTTTATAGACAAAGAGTTTACGCAATCTGAGCAGATATATACTTCAAATACTATTCTCAAAGAGAGTATAAAAAATCTCTTTGATTTAGTGCCTGAACGTATCACGCTTAGTCAAGCAAAATTAGATAAAGATATGCTTGTTCTGTATGGAGTAACGCCAAACAAAGATATCTATGAATTTATGCTTCATGCGCCATTGCGCTCCATATTTCACCGCACTTATAGCAGTTTTTATCCATTAGAAAATGGCTGGTATAGTTTTGTATCGACAAATTATCTAGATGAGGATGAGCTGTGAAGTTACACTTATCACGTCAAACACTTTATATGCTTATTATCGCCTTGATACTTTTGATACTTGTCTTTGTGTTTGCTTTTTTATTTTTGATTCCCAAGGGAAAAGAGTACCGTACTGAACGAATTATTATGAAAAAAGAGTTAGCCTTGCAACGCAAACATAAAGAGTACAATGATGAGACTTATGCACATCTTCAAGATTTACGAACAAAACATAAGCACATTATCGAAGCCTATGATAACAGTTTTGATCCTGAGCGTTTTATCAAGATGAATAAAGACTGTTTTGAGTCTCTCACCCTTACGAAACAGAAAAATATTGAAAATAATGCTAGCGAATTTTCTATCTATGAAGTGAATGCAAGTTCTAAGATAGATTCACCACAAAATTTTTATACCTTTATTGATCAGGTAAACAGAAGCAATTCGATTGTAAAAGTAAACTTTCCAATTCATTTTGAGCGCGAAGGAGATCTTATCCGCTCAAGTTTTACAATGCGAGTCTATTGCGCAGATAAAAGTGAAGCAACTCTCTCAAAGGAAGCTTCGTCCGAAAAGAGATAAGCGCGCAATTTTTCTGGTATCTTTAGTTTTCGGCATTTTTCTTTGAACTCTTTGCTCATTGTCATCTGTACAAAAGGCGCACTAAAAGTATATTTATCTGTAATAGCGACACTGTATTTTCTCCCCACAATATGAGAATTTTGCGATTTTAAAGTCTCTTTATCGCCTTGACGCATGATAAAGCCACGCTTTTTTAAGATTTTATCTACATGTAAGAGCGTATGACGTGAATGTGCAAGGGTCTTGAAATAGCTTAATTCTCTTACATGTAAGATTTTGATATCTTCAAGATAAGCATCTTCATCCAAAAACTGAAAGCTTTTAGCAATCTGCGATGAGAACTCTTTTAAAAGTGGTTCACTAAAATTATGGCGAAAATAGTTACGCCTGTAGCTTTCATCTTCATTACTCTCATCTTCAAACCATAAAATTTTTCTCTCTCTAAGATAAGAGAGTAGAGCATCTTTACTTACATGCAAGAGTGGACGAATGAGAGTGTAATTATTACGAATCTCTCTATTTTTCATACCCATCAACTCATAAAGCCCTGCGCCTTTGGTGAGTTGCATCAAGAACCACTCTAAGCGGTCTCCTAGGTGATGCGCAGTCAAAAGTGTTTCATAATGATACATTTTTATACATTCATCAAAAAAGTTATAACGAATTTCTCGTGCTTTCGCTTCAAAGTTACATGTAAGCGAGGGTGCGTCATAAAGATATATTTTTTTATTATATTTTTTCGCTAATTTTTGCGCATAGAGTGCCTCATCATCACTTTGAGAGCGAGTATGGTAGTTTACATGTACGATATCAAAATCAATTTGAGCATCAAGAAGCAGATGAAAAAGTGCTGTAGAATCCCCACCAGCAGAGAAGGCTAAAAGGTTACGCGATGAGCGTAAAAGTGGGAGTGTTGTAGTATCAAGCAATCACACAACCCAAAAGCTTATTGCCTACAAGTTCAGTGATTTTTGCCTTGTAGATTGTATTGAACTCAAGCTCATCTTCTAGCTCATTATCATTGATATAGATCTCACCATCAATCTCAACCGCCCAGTTTAAAGCGCGTGCGCTTAAGAGATACT
>CAMZLS010000145.1 GCA_947311765.1 uncultured Helicobacteraceae bacterium | reverse complement strand
CCATCACCATCATTTTGAAAATTTACTGCTATTTTCATATCTATTTCTCCTAATTAATAACCGTTTTACTTCTTTACTATTCACAATCATACCGCATGTATTCTTATAATAAACAACAAAATTAAATATAAAACTCATATGAAAAAGTACTACCTTTTTTAAAATCAATATATACATCTAATCTTTTAGACTCTACATTAAAATCTATATTTGATATAAACCAAGGGTCAGTTATGTTGAGTGCTAATTGAAATAAGTCTTGTGTTATAGGAAAACCTCTCTGATGATATTTTATAGTTAAATTATAGCTTAAAGTGAATTTACCCATACTTTTTTAGAAGGAACCGTTATTTAAGCAGTTTTTGAAACTCTTCGGAGTGCTCTAGTAGGTACTCATAATTTCCAGAATCGACAATCTTACCATCTTGAAAAAGTAAAATGGTGTCTGCATGTTTGATGGTGTCAAGGCGGTGAGCGATAATGATGGTGATTTTATCTTTGGCATATTTTTCAAGAGCGTCTTGAATGCGTTGTTCGCTTGCATTATCTAGTGCGCTTGTGGCTTCATCGAGAATCAACAGTGAGGCGTGTTTATAGATGGCTCTAGCTATGGCGATACGCTGGCGTTGTCCACCTGAGAGGTTTGCGCCAAACTCTTCCATCTGGGTATAGATTCCCTTGTGAAGACCTTGGGCAAATTCTAGTGCATCTGCTAAATCAAGAGCTTCTTTTACTCTTTTCTCATCAATCTCTTCACCATAAGCAACATTGGCAGCAAGGGAGTCTTGAAAAATATAGACTCTTTGTGTAACGATAGATATATGATGACGCAAAGAGTGTTGCGTATATGTGGATATGCTTTTATGGTTTACATGTAAAGAGCCAGATGATGGGTCATAAAAACGCATAAGGAGGTTAATGAGAGAGCTTTTACCCCCACCACTATCACCGACAAGAGCAATAGTGTCACCTGCTTTAAGTTCAAGATTTATATTTTCGAGGGCTGTTTTTTCGCCATAATGAAGTGAAACATCTTGGAGCTTAATATGAGAGATATCGTCTTGAAGCTTCACTGAACCATCTATAATCTTTGCCTCTTTGTCTAGGATGGTAAAAATACGTTCACTCGCAGCAAGTGCATCTTGAATTTTTCCATAAATCGAACCGATACGGCGAATAGGTTGAAAAACAAGCCCAACAGCAGTTAAAAATGCAGTAAATTCACCCACACTCATAGAGCCGTCATATACTTTTTGACCACCAATATAAATAATAGCTGCAAGTCCAGAAGCAGCAATGATTTCAAGCAAAGGAGAGACCAATTCGCTTGAATAGACCGCTTTCATATTGATTTTAAAGAAGTGCCAGTTCTCATCTGTAAAACGCTTCATCTCATAGGCTTCGGCTGCGTTTGCCTTGATGACTTCGTTATTGTTAAAAACTTCAGTAAGACGAGTTACAACATCAGCATTTTTCTCTTGGGAGCGGTGGGAGAGTTTTTTGAGACGTTTTGCGATGCGAATAAGTGGATAGATAATCAGGGGCATCACGATAAAAGCGTAAAAAGAGAGCGAAGTATCAAGATAGATAACATAGCCAACAAGTGCGACAACAGTAAGGGTTTCACGAAGGAGCTCAGGAAGCATATTTGAGACAAAATACTGCACGCGGTTGATATCGTTTGTGATACGAGAGATAAGTTCACCACTACGGTTTGCGTAGAGAAATTCCATATCAAGATAGAGGATTTTTTCTAAAAGTATTTCGCGCAATCTCGTCACTATATGCAGACCTATATAGCTCGTAAAAACAGCCTGAATATAACGCCCGACAGATTTTATAATATATATTCCAATCAATCCAAGAGGGATGAAAACAAGCATATCGGGATCTCTGTTGATAAACATCTCGTCCATAAGAGGCTTCATAATATGCGCCGTAGCAGCAGTAGCAACAACAGTAAGGATGATTCCAACCAAGACAAGAAGGAAGTAGCCTTTGTAGTCTTTAAAAAAAGGTAAATAGCGTTTAAAAGTATCTTTCATAAATGTATTATAGCTAGTTTGAGAGTTTTGGTACTTGTGTTTGCGTTTTGATGAGATACTCCGTGACTGCCAAAGTCGCTTTATAATAACTATCACACTCTTTTTGAAGCTTACTTTTTGGTTTTGTAGCTTTAAATCCACCATCTTGCGCCATAATTATCCCAGCATCATTGAAGCCACAATGAAGAGCTTTTGTATCTCGCAGATCTGTACCAATACTTAGATATTTTCTTTGTGAAAGTGTTAGATTGTAGAGTGTGGGAAAGATATCTTTATGTGAACCTGCTACGCTTGTGTTTATGTCGCTTACATATGTTGTGAGTGATAGCGATGAAGTACTCTTAGGCTGGAAGGCTGGAGGTATATAGAGATAAAAAGGAATTTTTTTTGTTTCGTCATAATAGCTGTCATAACTCATTATCCCCTCGACTGTATTATTGTCAGCTGTGATGGCAACGACGCTATTTTGAGCGAGAGAACTCCCTTTGATTTTATCCATAAATCTCCCTGCCATATCAAGCGCATACTGATAATCTTGAAATCTTTTGCGTGCCAACCCTATATCACCTGTAATATGTTTTTTCAAGTTTTTTGAGAATTGGAGCTTTTTAGATGTATACTCTTTTGAGAGAATATAAGGGGGATGATTGTTTGTTGTCAGCAGAAAGATAAATTGCGGTTTTTTTGCATTTTTGAGTTTCTTGTAGACAAAATCGTAGCTATATTTATCGTATATACCCCAATCATGATAGGCTTCTTTACTCTTTACATGTAAGGCTTTTGAGATGGCGGCTTTTCCATACGCATGCTCAAACCCTTGTCTGTTCATAAAGCTTCCGACATTTCGCCAAGAGAGGTCGCCCCCATAAACAAAGCTTGTCTCGTAGCCTGCATTTCTATAGACCTGCGCACCAGCTTGCTTAAAAGAGGTGTTGAGGTATTTACTTTGAGCAAGTGGAGTGCTTTGAGGGCGCGCGGTAATATTTAAGAGTAATGGTTCAAGCGAAACTATCGTACCGTTAGAACTAGAGATAAAGCGAGTAAAAAGTGTATCCTCGTCAAAATGTTTTTTCAGCCGTCTTAAGATATCAAACTCCTCACTTTGATACTGTAAAATTGGTAGTCCAAAACTCTCCACCATAACCACAACAACATTAGGAGGATTTTTTTCTAAAAAACTGTTTTTTGGAGTTGTTTTTACAAGGTTTGCAAGGAGATTGTCTCTGTTTATTGTATCTCTTACATGCGCTGTGAGTGATAACGAGGAAGTACTCTTGGAGTGTAGGCTAAAAGCTTTTTCAATCCTCCCTTTGTAGCCACTCATCTTAATCAAATCATAACTGCCATCTTTGCTCTTTTTATACTGATCATAAGCATCAACAATAGCATAAACTCCGTTTTTTGGTAGCTTATTGATAAATGGGTCATCAGAAACATCAGCAATATCTTTTGCTAAAGGAAAAAGCCCGATAGAACCACGCCCAATAAGCCCAATAGCTACGATAAGCAGAAGAAAAAAAACTGATTGTCTAAGAGTAGATGATTCTAAAGAATTTAGAGGGCGTTTTCTAAACAGATAGCGTATAAATAAAAAGAGTGTACCACTATATAAAAGTGATGAGAGGATTATGATAAAAAGATTATAGTTTTTCTTAGCAATTTCAAAAAGAGCTTGAGTATCATCATCAAAAAATCCAAAAATCATCAGAGTTGTATGCTCTGAAAAAAATGAGAAGTAGGCTACATCAGATATAAGCAAAATACTAATAAACATAAGTACAATAAAGAGGTAATATTGAAGCACTGTATAACTTTTTTCAACAATCCAAGAAGCCTTTATAAGCCATAGAAAAAGTAGATATAAGGTAGGCAAAGCCATAACATAAGCCAAAATACTCGCATCAAGTCTTAACCCAAGCCATAAGGCAGAGAGTAAATCAGGATAGTTTTCAATATTTTGAGAACTATAATTTATAAAGATAAAAAGGCGTACAGCGCTCATAATTGCTAAAAAAGAGAACAATAATACAAATGTCGATAGTAGTAAACGCTTTACATGTAAGAAAAGATTTAATTGAATCATGAAAAGCATTATACTATTTTAGTGATAATTTTATCTCTATGTTTTAATCCAAGCAGTTGCATTTTATAATCCCATCTTTGCACTTAATGAGACTGTTTTTTTGTTTCTCTAGCATAAGAGTGTAATTCCTTTTATGAGCCTCTTTTCTATCAAACCTTGAATGATTGAGGTGGAGCAAATTTGCTGCATATTTACAAGATTTATTTGTAACACCAATGGCATTTAATCGCCATTCTATATCAACATCATCAGCAATATCTCCAGATGGATAGGATTCATCAAATCCATTTATTTTTACTATATCTTCTTTATAAAGAGAAAAATTACATCCAACAAGACGCTTTTTTTTGTCAAGGATATTGATGATTTTATTGTAAATCCATGGAAATTTATAGAGAAAAATTCCCTGCTCAATATGTCTTGCAGCATCATCTTTTAAGGCTCTGTAGAATGAGAATAGTTTTTTTTCTATATCGCTTACATGTAAGGTTTTTTCACGAAGTTTTTGACTGATATTATCGCCTAAATTCACTCGTCTGCCACATAAAATACGATTTTTTTCCATAAGCGAGACATGCGCTTGGACAAAAGTAGAGTAAGGTAAGCAGTCTCCATCAAAAAAGATGAGATACTCTCCCTCGCTCAGTAAAATACTTTGATTAAGTGCTCTAGCTTTTCTCCAGCCCTTATCCTCTTGTGTGTAGTGTTTGATGCGAAAGCTAAAGTTGTGATTTTTGAGGGAGTCTTTAAGATTGGTATCATTATCATCTTCAGCGATAATAAGCTCAAAATTTTTATATGTCTGTTTTTCCAAGGCTTCAAATATAAGCCAAAGAGCTTCTGTGTCTTTATAAGTAGGAACAATTATACTTACAAACATTTATAGTTTCTCTAAGATATTTTGAAGTGTTTGAAATTGTCTCTTGTTGGAAAAAAGTTTCTCTGCTTTTTGCTTGCCATTGTGGGCAATTTTTTTTAAAAATTCTCTATCATTGTAAATATTTTTGATAGCAGAGGCAAGTGCACTACTGTTGCCTTGCTCGAAAAGCAGTCCTGTCTCTTTATCGTCAATAATCTCAACAACACCTCCACTGTTTGAGCCTATAACTGCAGTTTGCATCTGCATTGCTTCTATTAGAACAAGACCAAAAGTTTCACGCTTGGAGGCTAAGATGATAGTATCACAAATCTGAAAAAATTCATGTGGATTATCCATAAATCCTAAAAAGTGAATGCGCTCAGAGACCTCAAGATTTTTAGCAAGAATTTGTAAAGTATCTATATAGCCTTTTTTCATCTCATGACCCACAAAATAGGCGTGAATATCTCTCTCTTTTAATTTTGCTATGGCTTCTATAAGAAGGTATTGACCTTTGGCTTCATTGATACGCCCAACTAAGCCAACTATAAACCTACCATTCATCTTGTATTTATGTCGTATATGTTCAATATCCTTTACATGTAAAGGATTAGGACTATCAGAACCCATGTATAAAACTTCAATTTTTGGGCGTATATCTTGGGGGATAAATTTTTCTAGCTGCTTTTTAACCTGATTTGTTACAGGAAGCATAAGGTCGATGTTTTTATACAGTAAACGGTGATAAAAGTCATTTTTAAAGCGTGTCATAGTCATATGGCGAGTTTGCACAATTTTAGGCTTAGATTTAGAAAGTTTTTTGGCTAAAACAGCGATAGGAATATCTTTTGTCCAGTGCAAATGAACAATATCTATATGATTTTCATCAATAATTTTTGCCAATTTTTTTGCAGCAAAAAACATAAATATATTTGATTTTTTCTCTATCATCTCATAGGCGTAAGAGCTCTCTTTATAATACCGCTCAAGTTTTCCATTTGCGTTAATAACACTCGTTACATGTAAAGAGTCATCTAATGCCTTAGCAGCTCGCACCATATAGAGTTCCAAACCACCCAAATCAGGCGAAAGGCAGAGTTCTAGTAGATTTTTTTTATTCATTTT
>CAMZLS010000144.1 GCA_947311765.1 uncultured Helicobacteraceae bacterium | reverse complement strand
ATATTGCTGAATATCCGCCTATTGCAGGACGCAAAAGACGAGAAAGATTTACCCCGACTCCTGCATAAAAATAACGCTCCCTCTCTTCAATGGGATAGACAAAGTTGTGGTGAAAGTTACGAGTATAATAGCCAAAATGCAACTCAAAATACTCCGCCCAAGAGTGCTCAAAAACTTCAAAACCCTCCGCTTTAATCGCCATAAGATGCTTCATATGTTCATAATCTGTCGTAAAATCGGGGCGTATATCATTAAAATCAGGAAGGTATTCTACTCTAAAGTCAATTCTTTTCGCAAGTGAGGGATATCGATGCCAATAATACCCAGCAATAGAGCCTAAGATATCCATAGCAAAATCTTCATTGGAAAAACCGTGTTCGGGACTCGTTGCATCGCCTACTTCCATAATGACTATAGATTGAAATGCTGCGGTTAATGAAGCATAGAGTGCGGCATCTTCTTTAGTGTACCCCCAATCTTCATAAAAGGGAGCGATAAGTCTTGCGATAAGGTAGTTTGTGTAAAAATGCCCTAGCTTATCAGAGCCACCATTACTTGTCTCTTTTTCAAACCAACCCTCACTTCCCGTGTGGAGATCTTCGGTGCCATATTCCCATTGGGTAAATCCCCAAGTTGCTATCACACTAGCCATGACGACATTTGTTACAAGGACTTTTTCTTCCTTACTGAAGCTATCATCTTGCATAGAAAGATTTTCATTAGAAGCAAAAAGTGTGAGTGGAAAGAGTAGAATATAAATATATTTTCTCATTTAGTTTTCCAAGTCTGAGAGCTTACATGTAAATATATTGTATAAAGTAAAGTGAAATAAGAATGTTTTCATACGGAATTTTATCGAAGAAAGAGGAGATATACAAGTTTCTTTAACCCAAAATGATGTAGAGTATCTAAATGAAAACTCTTCTTCTCTCTTTTCTTTTCTCTGTCTCTGTGTTTGCCTATGAGTTTGGCTCAAATCTTGATGGTGCAATGTTAAAAACATTGCAAATCAATGATAGCAAAACGTACATCATAAGTTTTTTACCTCATGGTGTCACTCTTGTGAGAAAGAGTTACCAGAATTAAATGATCTACATGAGGAACTTGATAATGCTCATTATGAGCTTATTGGTATAGATATTGATAAGGATATTGCTAAAGCAAAGGCTTTTCAAGACTCCTTAGAGGTGAGTTTTAGAGTGATTAATGATACCGAACAAAAGATAGTCTCTGTTTTTAAACCGATCGGAATGCCATCACTCTATATCATCAAAGATAAAAAAGTCTTACATGTAATGACAGGTGCACGTGATGATATAGATGAAGTTATTAGTAATTATTTAGGAATACAAGATGATTAAACTCTTTATTTTACTGAGTGTGCTACTTTTTAGTGGCTGTGTCAAAGAGGTTCAACCTTGGGAAAAAGAGCAACTCTCTTCTGATCTGATGAAACCTGATGGTGGCAATGCCTTGTATAAACAGTTTCAAGAACATATCTATTTCTCCAAAGAAGGCAGTAAAGGTGGCGTAGGTGTTGCTGGGGGAGGTTGCGGATGCAATTAGTTCGTTTATCTCTGTTTACATGTACACTTCTTGCTTCTGTTCAAGCTCAAGATTATGTCAATGTTCAATACTTACATTATCAAGAGAGTGATGACAGAATTACCGTCTCAACGCCTAGTTTGGAGATAAATAAGGACTTTGGAGTTGATTATACTCTTAACTTTAAAGCAAGTTATGATGGTGTGAGTGGGGCGAGTCCTACCTATTATGACTCAAGCAGCGGTGCTTCTAATCCTGTGCGACGCGTTCCTTTAAACTCTGATTTTGGTCGAGGTCCTGTAGAAAATCCTGAGGATATTGTTTATGATAATGTAGGCTTTGGAGAGCGCCGTGTTGCCTTGGGTGCGATGCTAACAACTCGTCTTGAGAGTCGTGATGAAGTGCGTATTGGCTTGAATTGGTCACTAGAGTATGACCTGTATCTTTATGAGGGCTCTTTGGAATATATGCACTATTTAGATAGTTCTAAAAATAGCTCACTCACTTTTGGAGGCTCTTATCAGCGTCATGTAAATCTCGTGCCTTGTGGAGAGTATGCGAGTGAATGTGATGGGAGCAGTGGTCCAAGCAAGCAAGTTCCATCCAATCATAGCAATTTTCAAACAACTTTCTCTCAAATTTTAGATGAAAATTCACTAGCGAGTGCCACACTCTTTTATATGAATGAAAATGGCTATCTGACAAACTCTTATAAAAATATTGTTCGTAACTATTATACAGACCCAACTATTGTCAATGAGAACCGTCCTAACAGTCGCAATGAGGGAGGGATAGTGTTAGAATATACCAAATCTTTAGTTCCAGAATTAGCCTTACATGTAAGCTATCGTTATTATGTAGATGATTGGGAGGTACAGTCACATACGCCAAATCTAAAACTCTTATATCAAGTCAGCAATGCCTTGCGTTTGGATGCAGGTTTGCGTTATTATTATCAAAGTGCAGCTTATTTTTATAGCGGTAAAAAAGATGCTTTTACAGATGAAAAGTACGCTTCAAGTGATGAGCGTTTAGCAGATTTTAGCGCGTATGAGCCTACGCTTGGGATGAACTATAGCTTTTCAAAAGACATCAGCTATAATCTAAGCGGTTCGTATTATGAGCAGAGCACAGGTCTTAAAGCTATCTATCTTATCACAGGATTTAAGTATAATTTCTAATGCGTTTTGTTTATAAATTTGAAGTGATGACAACAGAGTGTGAGGTGACACTTCTCACCTCTGATAAGATACAAGCAGATAGTTGCGCCAAGGCTATCTTATCTGAAGCCAAACGTTTAGAAAAAAAGTATAATTATTATAATCCATCTTCTTATCTCTCTCAAATTAACCAACGCCACATTGATAAACTCGATAGTGAAACAAAGTCTATCTTGCAAAGAGCCATGCGCTATTATAAACTGACGGATAAGATTTTTGATATCACGGTGGCAACGATTAAAGATTTATACACCAAAGAGAGCACGAAAGAGGCATTACATGTAAGCAAAGAAGAACTTTTACAACATGTAGGTTGCGAACATATCAAAATCAAAAAAGAGCGTATCAGTTTTGATAATACCTTCACAAAGATAGACCTAGGTGGTTTTGTGAAAGAGTTGGCAGTAGATAATGCAATCAAGATTATCAAAAAAGCCAAAATTACTTCAGCCTTAGTCAATTTTGGTGGAGATATTTACGCTCTAGGCAGGCGTGAAGATGGAAAAAAATTTCGAGTAGGCATCAAAAACCCTCAAAACCCAAATGAACACATCAAGTATTTTGAATTAGAAAATGAGGCACTAACAACTTCGGCTTCGTATGAGAGAAATTATACTATTGAAAACGAGATATATTCTCATATTATCTCTACGAAAGAGAGCAAAAAAGAGGTGCAATCAGTAACAGTTATCTCTCGCTCTTGCGTAGAAAGCGGTGTCTATTCGACTGCTTTAATGATAGATCCACAGTTACAAACAAAAAACAAAACTTATATCATTTAAGCAGTTTTTGAAAAGTGTGGCACTCTTTACACTCTGCTGCATGCGCTTGGTACTCAGTTACTTGTATTTTTACATTTGGAAGGTCAAAGAGTTGTCTTTTCTCAATTTTAATAGAGTCACTCTCTTTTAAAGGTGCATTGCAACAACAATATAATTTTAGCCGCTGCTTCTGGATCATTCTTGCAAAAATCTATAGCTTCTTCTTCTGTCATAATACTCAATTTTTAAGCAATTTCTGTACCATTATTTGCATTGGGTGCTGAATGGTTACGAAAATTTAAACCTTGATGATAGCCTCACTATACACAACCCCATCAATTCCCTCAGCAGCTAAAACTTCCAACTGAGAGTCATCTTCTATACGACACAAAATCTTTGCATCAAAAAGATAGTGCTCTGCTCTGTCTTGAATACTTTTGGCTATATCATTTTTGCAGATGATATATTTTGCGCTAAGACGTTCTGCAAAAAGTGCTTCTTTTAAGCTACTCACTTCAAGTGCAAAATTAAGCCCGTTTTCTTGCATATAGCTAATGATATCAAGATTTTTTTCATCAAACTCAAGAAAAAGGAGGCTGCTTGAAGGGGTAAGTTCTATCGAGTCTATAGAACTGATATGATAAAATCGCTCTGAGGCTAGAAAACTATGTCCAAAAATGAGCATCTATTTTTCCAAGCACTCACGAGAGCAGTAGTATTGCCCCGCTTTTAGAAATGAGTCACTAGCACTACTATATGTTCCACAAGCAACACACTCGACAAGCTCTTCGCTTAGTTCTTTGCTCTTAGGCTCGCTTTTGGTTTTTTTCTTTGCAAGCGGTTTCTTTTTAATAAACATAAAATAAACAATGCCAATAACAACAACAATAAGAAGTAATTCTTGTATCAAACGAGAGCCTTTATAAGAAGATAGTGGCGTTTTTCCGCCTTAATAATTTCATACTCAAGATTTTCATCAACTTCATCATAAACATGTTCGCCTTTGTAAAAGAGGAGTTGTGTTTTAGAAGTACAAAAAGGTTTAGAGAGCTTTATAAGTAGTTGCGTATCAGTAACCGCGCGTGAAGTGATAAGTTCAAATGGTTTAAGAGTAAGTTCTTCAACGCGGCAGTTATGTACCGTAACATTATCTAAACCCAAATCAGCCTTGACAAACTGCAAAAAACTTGCACGTTTTGCAAGAGGTTCTACAAGACTTATCTTGGTTTCAGGCATACCCATAGCAAGCATCATTCCAGGAAATCCTGCACCTGTTCCTATATCCATCAGATTTTTTACCTTTGGTAAAAACTTAATAGGATAGAGCGCGTCATAGATAAATTCGTCAAGTTGATTTTTACTTTTGATACCTGTCAGGTTATGCACCTTATTCCATTTTAGTAGCAAGGTCTTATACTTTTCGATATTGGCAAAAACACTCTCATCAAGTTCTAAGCCATTTTGTAAAAGTTTTGCTTGAATATTCAAATTAGATGTCCCATATCATCACGCTTGACTTGCAGATAATCTTCATTATAAGTATTTGATTCCATAATAATCGGAATACGTTGTACAATTTCAATATCTTTGAGTGAACTTAGTTTGTGAGGATTATTTGTCAAAAGTTTAATTTTTTTGATACCAAAATGCTCCAATATAGTCGTAACAACCTCATAAGTCCGCTCATCAGCGCCAAAGCCTAGTTGATGATTTGCCTCAACGGTATTAAGTCCTTTATCTTGAAGAGCATAGGCGTTGACTTTGTTTAAAAGACCGATACTCCTACCCTCTTGACGCAGGTAAATAACCATGCCTCCATCTTTTTCTATGTACTTTAAGGCATACTCAAGTTGGTCACGACAGTCACATTTAAGGCTCCCGATAGTGTCTCCAGTAATACATTCCGAATGAATGCGAACCGTTGGAATCTCAGGAATACTTTCAGTATAAATCGTCAAATGCTCTTTGTGAGCTTCTTTAAAGGCTTTAATTTTAAAATCTCCAAAGCGTGAAGGCAAGTTGGCTTCGTTTGAAAAGCTTATATTCATATTTTTTACTTTATTTATATTATAATGGTGCAATTATATCCAATGGAGCCCTTATGTTTCAACGTTTTCGCAGAAATCGACTAAATTCTCATCTTCGTTCACTCGTTCGTGAGACTCATGTGAGTGTTAATGACTTTATTTATCCCCTTTTTGTAAGAAGTGGAGAGGGAATTAAAACAGAAGTCTCTTCAATGCCAGGGGTCTATCAGATGAGCCTTGATGAAGTCTTAAAAGAGTGTGAGGTTTTAAAGGCCTTAGGTATTTATAGCATTATTTTGTTTGGTATTCCTGATGTAAAGGACTCTATCGGTTCAGATGCACTGCATGATCATGGGATTATTGCTACTGCTATAAGAGAAGTCAAAAAAATGCATCCCGATATGTTTGTAGTGAGTGACTTGTGTTTTTGTGAATATACAGATCATGGACACTGTGGCATTATTGACCATGAGCATGAAACAGTAAATAATGATGCCACCTTAGAGATCTCTGCTAAACAGGCATTGATTCATGCAAAAGCTGGTGTTGATATGATTGCACCATCGGGAATGATGGACGGCATTATAGAGACGCTTCGTGAGTCTCTTGATTTGGGCGGGTATGAAAATCTTCCAATTATGGCTTATTCTACAAAGTTTGCGAGTGGTTATTATGGGCCATTTCGTGATGTGGCAGAGTCAGTACCTAGCTTTGGCGATCGCTCTTCGTATCAGATGGATCCAGCAAACCGTCGTGAAGCAATAGCAGAGAGTGTGGAAGATGAGATGCAAGGAGCTGATATTTTGATGGTAAAACCAGCCCTTGCTTATCTTGATATTATTCGCGATATTCGAGAAAATACATCACTTCCTTTAGCTGTTTATAACGTAAGCGGTGAGTATGCGATGCTCAAACATGCAGGTGCTACTGGACTTATTGATTATGATCGTGTTTTGATGGAGACGATGATAGGCTTTAAACGTGCGGGTGCGGATATTATTATTAGTTACCATGCGAAAGAAGTAGCTACTTTATTGGCATAATTTATATTAAATATTTGAAATGTATTAAAATTGTGCTATTATAAGTAATAGGTCAGATATAATTACAAAACCAACAACATTTAAAAGGTTTAGATTCAAGGCAAACTTTTGTTAGCGATGCCGAGCATCGTTGACGAAAGTTTAACGCAGAAGATAAGCCTT
>CAMZLS010000143.1 GCA_947311765.1 uncultured Helicobacteraceae bacterium | reverse complement strand
TAGTAAATATTTCATCATCTTACCCTTATTTTACAATTTCGCTCATAATATTTGAGCCTTTAAAGAGTGCGCCGTAAGTACTTCCATTATCATTAAAAATTAAGCCTCTTGCGCTATCGCTCCAGCTGTTTGGAGTAGGAGTTGTTATGGTGTGGAGTCTATTTATTTTCATGCCATCAACTTGATATACAGCAAAGTTTTCCGTATAACCTCCAGTTGAACCATCCCTAAATGGAAAGCCAAATATCTTATCACTCTCACGATAGACAAAGGCTTTATGATTATGCTCTGCTTCACTTTGTGTTAAGCTGTGTAAAGAGGCATCACCTATTGTGACTTTACTTGCTAACTTTGGATTTGCAAAATCGCTAATATTAAAAAGTGATACTTGTAGAGCTAATGCCCTCCCTTTTTCATCTGCGTCACGCCCGATACTCAGAAGCCTATTTTCATCTATTACATGTAAGTATGAAGAAAATCCAGGAATTGAAAGTTCTCCTACCTTTGTAGGGTTTAATGGGTCACTCATATCGAGGGTATAAAGAGGGTCAGTTTGTTTAAAAGTCACGACAAAGCCACGATCACCCATAAAGCGCACCGCTTTAATAGTTTCACCCTTTTTACCTAAGCCCTTTAATGAGCCTTTAACCTCTAGATTTTTAGCATTTTCTTTAAGTGTATAAACGGAGTTTATAGTTTCAGCATTCCACCATGCCTGTCCAACTGTTGTTGCGACGCGTAGATAGTCATCTTTTTCACTCATGCTAAATTGATTGAGCATTGTGCCAGCAACCTTGCCACAGCCTTTGTATGCGAAAGTATCTCCTAAGGAAAACTTATAAATTGTCTGCTGTATTTTAGAATAATCATAATTATAATAATATGGATATTGATTAGAAGCAAGATAGAGTGATGCTGTTGAAGCATAGTATGTATGCGTATCACCTAAAAATGACAAGGTATCTTCTAGGAGGGCGCTTGTGGTATCAAAACGGCTAACGCTTGTGATGCTGGCTCTTTGATCAAGTTTGTTTGGTGCATAAAATTTTGATGGTGTCGCTAAAGGATGAGATGCCGATCCATCAAAAACACCAGGAATAAGATTTTCACTTTTAATAATCGGATTATCATAATCATATTTCCATGCTCCTTTTAAATCATAGTTATATTGATAACACAGATTATCATTCCAAGCTTGATAATCTTCACCATAACTACACTCTTGAACTACCTTACAATCTTTACCATTTTCACAAATTGTAGCAGAACCTGCACAGTTTACATAAGTCTCTTCACGGTTTAGCTCGGTACATGGGGTTTCTTTATAAACTTTTAAGTACTCATATTGGATATCTGGATAAAACTGGCTGATTAGAAAGAGTTTACCATCGACAAGGCGACTATCTCGATAATTTCCGTCAATAGTATATGAGCCAATATTAGTGATTGTACTTATATCTGAAATGTCAAATACATCCAAGGTAAAATTTTGTGCAGTATAATAAAGAATCGACCTCTGTTTTGCAGTAGACACAGCAGGCGGAATGACAGCATCATCTACAGGTTTGTTATAAATATAATTATATGATTTTCTAGAGATAATACTCAGGCGTTCATCTTGTAGATACATAGCTACAACATTTTTACCTTTCATATCAATTTCAGAAAGTGGCTTATAATCTTGTGCGGCAATTTTATCAAATGAAGTGATGATAATCTTTGCATTGCTGTTATCAACACTAAAGATATAAGTGCCATCATTTTTTAAGATATCACTCTCATCTACGCCTGCTTCTTGTAGATTTGTACTTGTAGCATCTTTGTTTTCATCTATACTAGAATCAGGCCGACTAGATGGAGTTTCTAGTCCTGAATAAACTACATCATAATATCGATAACTGCTAAGCTTAATCATTGTACGAATATAAGAGAGCATAGACGCTTCATCATCAAAAGTGCTCAGTTTTGCAAGTTCTTCATCTATTTTTATATCTCGTCTTGTCTCACTCTTCACCCACAAGCCTTCACCTACTCCTATGGCGTCAATAGGAGGAAAGTTAAGCGTTTTATCATTGCTTAACCACTGTGAGTTTGTATTATATTTCCACAGAACCGCTTCACCAAAAAACTTATCTGAGACGACACTATCTTGTGGAATTTGGATAAGATTCCATCCCTTATACAATGTAATAATATTATTTTTCGCCTCTATTGGCTGCGCGGAATCCTTTACATGTAAGACCCAAGCCTCTTTGCTAAAGACCCAAATGGCCTGCCAAGGTTCAAGTGAGCTTAACTGCGTAATCTCTTTTTCAATAAGCTTTTGATCGATCTCTTTGTCAGGAGAGTAGCCTTTCCAGCTTTGAGCTTCTCCATCAAACCCCCAAACAATTTCTACATTTTTATTATTAAATGCAGACATGTCATTAAGATATGTAGCAACACCAATAAGTTGCCAACCTTTCTTAAGCTCAACATTTATTTCTGCAAAAAGAGAACTAGTAACTAAAATAAAGAGAAGTAAAATACGCATAATCAATCCTTTTTTTATGCATAAGTTTAGCATAAAAAAATGTGATAGTAATGTAAAATTAATTACTAGAGCCTTTGGGAAGTCCAAATTTTTGAGTTATCAACTCACCCTCGCCATTAAAGAAGAGATAGTAGAGATAGTCTTTCTTTACATGTAAGCCTGCAAGAAAGCGTAGTGCTAAGTTAGCTTGGAGTGAAGCGATATGCATCACTATAGGTGCTGCTATGCCTGCGGGGGTTTTGTCTGTAACCTTAAAGACATCTTCAAAGGAGGCATCTTCAAAAAAGCATACTTGTCCGTTAAAAGCCTCTACTGAGCCATATATCCAAGGAAGGGATTTCTCTTTGGCATAGGTGTTGATTGTGGCGCGTGTGGGTAGGTTGTCCGTTGCATCTATAATTAAATCAAGCGCAATATTTTTCAAGGCAAAACTATCAAAATCGCAATTATGCGCATAGGCTTTTACATAAGGGCAACGATGCTCTATGATTTCTACTGTCACTTCACATTTTAGCTTTCCCTCATCACCCATCTTAAAGGCAATTTGACGGTGAATATTGTGTAGACTCACCTCATCAAAATCAACCATGTGAATTTCACCAATGCCAGAAGCACCCAAAGCAAACGCCAAAGAACTTCCTAGCCCACC
>CAMZLS010000142.1 GCA_947311765.1 uncultured Helicobacteraceae bacterium | reverse complement strand
TCAGCCTCTTAATTGAGATGGTGTGCGCTCGTAGCTCAGCTGGATAGAGTACTGGTTTGCGGTACCAGCGGTCACACGTTCGAATCGTGTCGGGCGCACCATAATTGACCCCCTTATAACCCCCTATAATACGAACTTCCAACGAGAAACTGCAACTGATAATAATATAAGTAACACTTATGAGACACTACGATTATTACGAACGATTGAGACGCGTTTGGCACTACTAAATTTATACGATAATTCATACCTACACCTACGAAACGGCATATTTTACTTTAGTGTGCGAGTGAGTAATTTAGTTACACGCATAAGCCTATATACTGATAAGCTTACATTAGCGATAGTCCTTAAATTAAAAATATTCAACCACTTGAACCTTAATAATATTAACCCCACTACTTGCTACACCTACATTAATACAGATAAAAGGTTTGTAGATATACTCATCAAACCATTTAACCCTTATGTAAAAAATATAGGACTTTTAGAGTTTAAATACATAAACAGAGATGAAAAAGCAAATAAAAAAACAGTAGAAAAACTAAAGCTTGATGCAATAGAACAACTTAAAAGGTACGAAAATGACACTTTAGTAACGAAGCATACCAAAGAGGGCTTAGAAGTTAAAAAAGTTGTACTTATCTTTCATGGGTGGGAGATGTTGGTTTGTGAAGAGGTTTAAATTAACAGGGTTAAGTATTTACTTTTAACTAATTGGCAAGTCTTACTTTGTAGCGATTTCAAAAATTGATGAAGTGGAGGTGCCACCCAGATTTGAACTGGGGATAGCAGCTTTGCAGGCTGCGGCCTTACCACTTGGCGATGGCACCGTTTATTAAAAGTTTTGATTGTATGTTAATGGCGGACCCTCAGGGATTCGAACCCTGGGAGGTGTGACCCTCGCTGGTTTTCAAGACCAGTGCATTCGACCAACTCTGCCAAAGATCCGCGTTATAATGGTGGTGCCCGGAGCCGGACTTGAACCGGCACAGTATTGCTACCGAGGGATTTTAAGTCCCTTGCGTCTACCAATTTCGCCATCCGGGCGTTTTGAAAAAATGGAGCGGGAAACGAGGTTCGAACTCGCGACCCCGACCTTGGCAAGGTCGTGCTCTACCGCTGAGCTATTCCCGCAAAACAGCGATTTCTCGTTGTTAGGGCGGAAGTATAGCAAAATTTCTTTTACATGTAAAGCATTTTTGCCAAAAAAGCGATATAATCTCAAAAAGATATAAATATAAGGACTCTTATGCGTAGTGATATTATAAAAAAAGGCTTTGATAAAGCACCGCACCGCTCTTTGCTTCGGGCAACTGGACTCAAAGATGAGGATTTTGATAAACCATTTATTGGGATTGCCAATAGCTATATAGATATTATTCCTGGACATTTTTTCTTGCATGAATATGGTGAGATAGTCAAAGAAGCTATTCGTGAAGCGGGTGGCGTTCCTTTTGTTTTTAATACCATAGGGGTTGATGATGGGATTGCTATGGGGCATGATGGGATGTTATACTCGCTTCCTTCGCGTGAGATTATTGCTGACTCGATAGAGACGGTGATGAATGCGCATAAGCTTGATGCTATGATCTGTATCCCAAACTGTGACAAGATTGTTCCTGGGATGATTATGGGGGCTTTGCGTGTCAATGTGCCGACTATCTTTGTTTCAGGTGGCCCAATGCCTGCTGGACATAAAAAAGATGGTACACCTATAGACCTGGCAACAGCATTTGAGGCAGTTGGTGAGTTTAATAACGGCAAGATGAGCGAAGAAGAGCTTTATGAGATAGAGTGTGAAGCCTGCCCAAGTGGTGGTTCATGCTCTGGAATGTTTACGGCAAACTCTATGAATACTCTCTGTGAAGCGATGGGGATAGCCCTTCCTGGAAATGGAACGGTACTTGCGATGACTCCTGAGCGTATAGAGATGGTGAAAAAGGCAGCAAAACGCGTTGTTGAGTTGGCAAAGATGGAAGATTCAAAATATAATTTTAGAAATATTTTAAACGAAAAAGCCGTCCATAACGCTTTTGTTGTTGATATGGCGATGGGCGGTAGTTCAAATACTGTGCTTCATATGTTAGCCATAGCAAGAGAGTCAGGTGTAGAGTATAAGATAGAAAATATCAATAAAATTGCTGAAAAAGTAGCGCATATCGCAAAAATCTCTCCATCGCTAACGACTGTTCATATGAAAGATATTGACGATGCAGGCGGGGTAAATGCTGTTATGCACGAAGTCTCTTGCAGAGGAGATATCTTGCATCTTGATGCTTTGACTATCACAGGAGAGACTCTTGGTGAGAGAATTAAAGATGCCCCTATCAAAGATGAGACGATTATCCACACAAATGAAAATGCTTACTCGCAAGTGGGCGGACTCTCTATCCTCTTTGGAAATCTTGCGCTTGAGGGTGCGGTGATTAAAGCGGCTGGAATTGTTGATAGTATGCGCCACTTCAAAGGGAGCGCTATCTGTTTCAACTCACAGCCTGAAGCTATCTCTGGAATTATGAGCAAAAAAGTCAAAGCTGGTGATGTTGTTGTAATCCGCTATGAGGGTCCAAAAGGGGGTCCTGGTATGCAAGAGATGCTCGCACCGACTGCGCTTATTCAAGGCATGGGGCTTGGCGAGAGCGTTGCGCTTATCACCGATGGAAGATTTAGTGGAGCGACGAAGGGGGCATCTATCGGGCATGTCTCTCCTGAAGCAGCTGAGGGTGGTCTTATTGCGTTGATAGAAGATGGTGACGAGATAGAACTTGATGTAGATAAACATATCTTGCGTCTGAATGTTAGCGAGGAAGAGCTAGCACAAAGAGCAGTGAATTATAAACCATATAAAAATGAGGTCAAATCAAGCTGGCTTAAGCGTTATCAACTTCTTGTTTCCAATGCTTCTAATGGAGCGGTGCTAAAAACTGAGCTTTAGGCTCGGTGAGTAAACTCAGGCACTATTTTTTTGAGTTGCTTGAGTTTATCTTTGCATGCTAGGAGTTGGTCAATATCTTTTTGAAGTGCCTCAATCGGATAGAGAGAACTTTTTGCAATCATAATAGAGCTAAATTTTGTCTTTTCATCATCAGGATTGATAAGGAGCTCCTCGTAGAGCTTCTCCCCTGGGCGCAAGCCGCAAAACTCTATCTCTATCTCATCTTCTTTCCCGTAGAGTTTAATCATCTGTTTTGCCAAATCTATAATCTTAACACTCTCTCCCATATCAAGGATAAAAAGCTCTCCGCCTTTTGCAATGGAAGCAGCTTGTAAAACTAGCTGGCAGGCTTCGCTGATAAGCATAAAGTAGCGTGTCATTTCTGGATGAGTGACGCTTAGTGGACCACCGTTTTCAATTTGTGATTTGAATTTTGGGATCACACTTCCGCTTGAGCCTAAAACATTACCAAAACGTACGCAGACAATTTCACTTTTTTTAGGATTAATATTTTGAGCATAGAGTTCTACAATGCGTTTCGTAGTTCCCATTACATTGGTTGGGCGTACGGCTTTATCTGTGGAGATGATAACGATTTTAGCGATCTCATATTTGATACTAAGATCAATAATATTTTTACTGCCAAGAATGTTGTTTTCAATAGCTGATTCTATATTTGCTTCACAAATAGGTACATGTTTATAAGCAGCGGCATGGATAACAATATCAATAGAAAAAGAGCTGAAAATCTCTTCAAGCTTCTCATTGTCCGTCACAGAGATAAGTTTGAATTTTGCATCTTTTAGCTTCTCTCCGATTTGGTAGAGATTGTACTCGCTATTGTCAAGAAGAATCAAAGACGAAGCCCCAAATCTTTGACATTGTAGGGCGATTTCACTGCCTATGCTCCCTCCTGCTCCTGTGATGAGTATGTTCTTATCTTGGATAAAAGATTGGACAATAGTGCTATCAAGGTCTTTTGGATGACGTGCTAGGAGATCTTCGATAGAGAGGTCTTGAAGTTTCTCATAGCGATCGCCTAGTAGTTTTACTTTTTTTATCTCTTTGATGCCATAGCTGGAGAGTTTGTTATAGAGCTCTTGTAGGTCCATACTCGATATCTCTGCTGTTATTATTACGGCTTGAATATCGTAGGCTCTGATTGTTGCTTGAAGATCTTCAAAGGAGTGAACTTTGAGATTGCTAAGATAGGTTCCGATAGCACTTTTCTCTTCGGATGAGGCAAGAGAAATAGCAACAGGGTAGTAAGAAATCTCATCACTAAAGGCACTTTTGATAATGGAAGATGTTTTAGGATTGACACCAATAAGCAGTGTTGGTTTGTACGGATTGCTATTGCGCTCAATCATCATACGCTTTGAGATACGCAACATGCCCATAAGAGCAAGTGAAAGGGTGAAGTCTATAATGATAACGCTACGAGGGAAGGGTTCATAAAGCTCATGCAGTAAGATAAAGATGACAAAAAAGATACTATAAGCAAAGATATGTGCTTTTAAAATGTTTTTTGATTCACTTAATCCAAAAAAACGCCAGATACTAAGATAGATATTGTAACGAACAAAGAAGAGTAATTTTAGAGAAAAAAGCGTAAAAAAGACAAACCAAAAACTCTGTAAAAATTCTGAGGGTATCTGAAAATTAAAACGCAAAGCATAGGCACTATAAAGTGTGATAATGGAAATAACAAAGTCTAAGCTTAAGAAAAAAAGAATACGCTTCGCATGAGTTGGTTTTATAAGTGAGTTCATTTGAGAATTTCTTTTATAATTGTAGTTACTCGGAGTATGTCTTCATAACTCATCTGCGTGCCACTTGGCAGACAAAGACCCTGCTTGAAAAGACTCTCACTTACGCCTGTACTTACATGTAAGGAGTTTTGAAAGAGAGCTTGTAGGTGCATCGGCTTCCATAAGAGGCGTGCTTCTATGTTGTGTTTTTGAAGTTTTTGTATTACATGTAAGGGGTCTGTTTTTGCAAGGGTGAGGGTTGTTAGCCAGCGATTACCACTGCTTAGGGGAAGCTCAGGCATAAACTCTATCTCTTGTATATCGTCTAGTTCTTCTTTATACCATGAAAATATCTGCCTGCATTGTGCCACTCGCTCATCAAGAGCTTCCATCTGTGCCACACCGATAGCTGCTAAAATATTGCTCATGCGGTAGTTATAACCAAACTCTTTATGCTCATAGTAGGGCATATCTTCTTTCGCTTGCGTTGCATAAAATGAGGCTTTTTCTATCCACTCTTTGTTATGTGAAACTAAAACACCACCGCCTGAAGTGCTTAAAATCTTATTGCCGTTAAAAGAGTAAACACCAAAGTCTCCAAAACTACCACTCTGTTTGTCTTTGTAAGTAGCCCCTAGACTCTCTGCAGCATCTTCAATCAGAGCGATGCCGTGCTTCTTACATGTAAGGCTTATAGCTTCGATATCGGCGCACTGTCCATAGAGATGTGTAAGGATGAGCGCTTTTGGTTTTTTTGCTGCTTTTTGTATCGCTTCCTCAAGAAGTAGGGGGTCTAAATTCCAACTCTTTGTATCACTATCTATAAAAAGAGGAGTGGCATTTTGATACAAAATAGCACTGATAGAGCCGATAAAAGTAAAGCTTGAAGCCAAAATAACATCACCTTCACCAACACCAAGTACACGCAAGGCGAGATGCAGTGCCGAAGTAGCATTGATAGTTGCTAAGGCGTAAGGTATATCTACATATTCACAGATACTCTCTTCAAAACGCTTCACAAAAGGCCCAAGAGGTGCGATATAGTTACTCTCAAATGCCTCTGCTATGTAGGCTTGTTCTTTGCCTGACATATGGGGTGGGCTTAAAAACAGTTTCTTGTTCGTCATAGTTTATCTTTTTTAAAAATTTTATACTTTATTGTCTTCTCTTGTGCCTACTACTAAGCCAAAAAGAAGTTCTCTATCCGTTTTAACTGTACTGATGAATAGCTTGGATTTTCATCTAAAAACTTCATTATATCCATATAGCTTTTTGAATGTACTACATTTTTTAATATCTCATCATTGAAGTTCATATAATCATGAATCATAGCATTTCTCAGTCCTATGGCGCTTTTCATTGTGCTAAATATTTCATCTTCTATTAAGCCCATTTCATACATAAATTCAAAAGCGTCAGAGCCTTTTTGAGGGACTATTGGGCAATTAAAATGTTTTAAAATTCTTTTCGCTTTTCCAATAGAGTTTTCAATCAAGACCTGCATGGAGTTTTTAACTGCACGAATTTCAATCTTACTCCAGATTTCTTTGATACTCATCTCATCTAAGATCTCTTTTTCATTCAAAGAAATCTCTCTGCTTCTATCCAAGTATTCTTGAAATGTCATCTTCGCTTCCTTTTAAAATTATATAGCCTTTTTGGATACTTTTTTTCATTGTATCCGTTGCTTCATCTAAGTTAATCACATCATAATCAATTTCGTTTAATTTGAAACAAGAGCCTATCTCGAACCAAATTTTAGAAAAGAGACCCCATGGATTTTCTTTCTCTTTTTTTGCATAAATAGCAAAATCATAGTCACTTCTCTCATGAAAATTTCCAACTGCTCTGCTACCAAATAGAAGTGCGATATCAACATAAGCAAATTTCTCAGAATTGAAAATATCTTTTAATGTATCTAAATCAATGTTTTTTGTTCTTCCGTAAAATCTGTTTTTATCATTAAGCATAAAAATTGCAACTTAATTGAGTTGTTTTTGTATTTTTGCAGGCATACCAAAGGCGATAACATTATCAGGAATATCTTCCAATACAAGTGAGTGCGCCCCGATGATAGAATTTTCACCGATTGTAACCCCTGGCATTATACTTGAGTGAGTGCCTATCTTGCAATTTTTTTTAAGATGCACTTCTCCTTGTTTATCGTCAATAGTTGAGAGAGAGTAAATGGAGCAGTGTGAGCCAATTTGTACAAAATCTTCGATAATAACACCATATTTTGCATTAATATAACTAAATGCTCCGATATCTGTCGCAAAACCAAGTTTGAAGCCGTTAAGGTTTTGTACTACCCAGTTGTATTTTGTAGGCTTGCCCTCTTGTATCTCTGGGTATTTCCAGTTTGTAGATCTCTCACTCTTTTGCATCTATTTTCTATACCTTTGAAAAACTTTTTTGAAATCTATCTGCATATCACATTCAGTACCGTCAAAAAGGTATTTCTCTTGTGTAAAATCACCCTCTTTGTCGTATTTGCCGTCTTTGAGTTTATAGACTTTTGCCTTGAGATCATCTGGATAGACAAGTGCAAAGTACTGTACTTTTTCTGCTTCGTAAAGAGCAAACTTATAGACCTCGTCCCTTTTTGCTGTACTTGGCGAGATAACCTCAAAGATGATTTGCGGGGCTTTTGTAAGGTAGTGTTCGTTTGTCTCCTTACATGTAAGGACAACATCGGGTCTTACGATAGTGTCATTAGAGATTTTATAATCAAATTCGCTTAGAATTTCACACTCCTCACACTCTTTATTTTCAAGCTCCTCTTTTAATCTAAAAGCAATTTCCATTGAAAGATTTTGATGTATTCTCATAGGACTTGGTGCCATAGCGTAGGGGCTTCCTTCTATCAACTCCCATTTGCCTTCCCAGTGGAGATAATCTTCGTAAGTGTAATACTCTATCGCACACATTGTGAAACCTTTTATGTTTTGTAAAGCTATTATAGCAAAATCTTAGTTACCTGTGAATTTTTCCATTGTGACATGTGTATCTGAATTGACGCCATCTCTTTGGATAACCTTTAAAAAAGTCATCCACAATATCTTCATATCAAGCCAAAATGATTGATGCTCAACATAGTAAACATCATAGGCAAACTTCTGCTCCCAAGAGATGGCATTTCTGCCGTTGACTTGTGCCCATCCTGTGATGCCCGGTGTGACATCATGGCGTTTTTTTTGTCTCTCGCTGTAGAGAGGAAGATACTCTATAAGCAGTGGGCGAGGCCCTACGAAACTCATCTCCCCTTTTAAGACATTGAAGAGTTGTGGTAGCTCATCTAGGCTTGTGCTTCGGATAAATCTGCCAATCCCGACAAGCCGTTTTTCATCAGCTAAAAGTTCGCCATTTTTGTCTCGCTCATCACTCATTGTGCGGAATTTATAGATACCAAAGATCTCCTCATGCAGACCAGGCCTTTTTTGTTTAAAAAGTATTGGCCTGCCCATCTTTATCAAAATGGCAAGTGAGATGATGATAAAAAATGGAGCAAATAAGATTATCAAAACAAGCGCAAGTGCTCTGTCAAATAATCCTTTTGCCATTAGATTTTCAACTTGTATATCTTGGCGTGTGGTGACATTTCAACTTTTTCAAAAAGAGAGTGGTTATACTGCTCAAAAACAAACATCTGAATATAGAGTGAATTAAGGTAAAAATTATCTACGAGTAAAAAATGATTATAGGCTGACATATAGATAAGTGAGAGCTGCCCTTGCATAGATACTAGCTGTCTCTTTACATGTAAGCTTCCATCTGCTTGGATGCTTGTCGTATAAAAACTTTGAAGAGGCACTTCTTGTGTACCAAGCTTAATCATGCCCTTTCTTTTATCTAAAGCGATACCATTGCCTAGATGGATAAAATCACCCTTGTCTTCAAAGCGTTGGGTTGCGTAGAAGAAAGGGCGCTGTTTTTGCTTACCAGTTTTAAGATCGATATTGCTAAAGAGTGTGACTGTTGGCAAGATATTGAGCATTCTATATGGGAGGTAGAGAAAAATTTCAGCACTTTTTTGTGGTAAATCTACTCTATTTTTTGCTAAATTTTCAAGATAGCTATCAATATCTACTTGATCTTTTTGGTGATTCTTAAAAAGAATATCGGCAACAGTTGCGTTGTTTTCTCTGTATGTTTCAACAGCAAGACGGCTTAATTGAGCGGCTTCTAGTTGGGATGAGGTGTTGAGGATGCGTGATACTATATAGTTGTCATGATTGTGTTTTCCGCCATCTATCAGAGTGTTTTTATTGGTATAAAACCAGAGTGGATAGCCATAATCCCACCATGTGATAATATAATCTTTATCAGAACCAATCTTTTTGAGAGTATCTAAGACTTTAACCTCTTGGGAATTAAAAACTGTTGGAACCTTGTAGGCTATAATATGTGTTACGTTTGGATAGAGAAAAAGCGCGCTTAAAAGTGCTAGTGCTCCTAAGCGTAGTTTGTCAATTTGAATTGATTGTGTAAGTAGATGAAAAAGATAGACAGCAGAAATCGCTGCTACGGGAACCGCATATACCGTAAAGCGAAGACCACCAAGAAGCGAGAAAATACCTATCCCGATGAGTGGAAGTGCTAAGATAAATGACTTATGCTTCCATACTAATGCAATATAGCCAAGTAAGGCAATAATAACTCCAAGGCTTGAGCCTGAGATTCTGTTTGCCATGGTGCTAAATGGAATTTGCCCTGCTTCACGCACCGTTTGAACTACTTGATAGAACATTAAACCATTATCTTCTGTCCCTCGGATAACATAGCCTATAAGTTTTGCGTAAATAAGTGAGATCACATTCCCAGATATTAAAAAGAGAAGGACAGCTATGATAGCGAAAATCACCAATTTTTTCTGATCAAGCTTATCAAGCTTAAAGAAAAAGTATCCAACCAAAACAAGAGGCAGTTTAATATACCAAGTAAGCCCCATTAAGGCGATAGATATAAGGGTTATAGATTGATAGGTGAAATTCTCTTTTCTATGAAATACGATCATATAAGCCATATAAAAGAGACCCATAGCATAGACAAGTGAAAGCCCAGCATCATATAAAAATGGATATATGAGAATAGATAAAGCAGCTAGGAGTGGATAAATTCTTTTTTCTGTCTCTATTGTAGCAAGTAAAAAGTAGAGGATAAACATCGGAGCCATTGCGGAGAACATATCTGTATCATAATAGCCAATCATGGTGCGGTTATAATAACTCCAAGCAACAGAACCTATAAGGGCTGCTAAAAATCCTAAAGGAAGGTTTTTATAGAGCTTTCCTATTAAGATAATAGGAATAACAACTAAACCAGAGATAATAGCAGGCATATAGAGTATAACTGTTTCAAGTGAGAATGGAGTTAGCTTGGTCGCTAAAACTGTGACTGCAACAACAGCATAATTCCAGCTATCAAATACTCGAGGATTGTATTGATGCATATCTTCAAGAATTTTTTGAGCCATACTTGCGAAAAAATAGCCGTCATTAGTATTTATCATTAACTCATCCATCCAGTGAAAAGAGGGATTATTATGAAATTGTGCTACCCAAATCATACGTATTGCGAAGCTAAAAGTGTAAGCGATAAGCATTAAAAGTGTGAGATGTTTCCAAGTGTAGGTCATTTTTTCTTGCATACGAGTCCATTTAAAAGGTTTTCTAATTTGTCTGTAAGAGATTGTATCGAAAAGTTCTTTTCAACATAGTTTAATCCATTGCCATAACGCAGAGTTCTCTCATTTTCACCCATTTTATAGAGAGTCACGATAGCTTTTTCTAAGGCAGTAACATTTTCTGGCTCAATAGATACTCCTGCTTGCGCATCTTTTACAGGATTATTAGGCGCATCACTTGCAAAAATTATAGTTCTGTTTGCAGCTAAGTAGTCATAAATTTTATTTAAACTGATGCCAAATCTATACAGAGGAGAGTTTTTTAAACCCACATAAAGCACAGAGCTACTCATGAGAATATGGGCTATTTCCTCTTTAGGCACTGCATCTTCTATGCTGACATTATTTAAGGCATTTTCTAAAATATACTTTTTAAAAGATGCTTTGAGTACACCATCACCTATAAGCCTAAAATAGATAGGAAGTTTTTTATCCAACCGTTTGGCTACTTCTAGGAGCGTCTCTAGTGCATTGGCTTGTCCCATTGAGCCCGTGTAGGTTAGTATGAATTTTTCAGAATGCTTTACATGTAAGGCTTTAAACGGAGAAGTATCCACCCCATTTGAAATCCAGATGATATCCTCTCTTTTCACCCCAAAGGTTTCAATATGTTTATAAGCATAAGGCAAATTTGTGATAATTTTATCTGCTTTTTTATATAAAAATTTCTCTAAAACAGCTAAAAGCAGCACAAAAGGGTGCCATTTTGAGACTCCCATATCGATAAGTGTCTGTGGCCAGATATCTCGAACCTCCATAACGAAAGGGATATGTAGTTTTTTGGAGATTTTATAAGCAGCATAGACCGCGAAAAGATGAACACTAGAGCCGATAATCACATCAGCTTTTTCCTTACATGTAAGGGCAATCTTTTGTACTTTTATCATATAATCAAGCATATTTAATACACGTCCAAGTCCGTTACCTTGGTACGGACGCGTCTGTATCCATACAAATTTCACACCATCATATATCTCTTCTAAAAAGTATGCGTCATCATACTTTTTCATCTCTTCATGCTTTGCGTAATGAAAGCTCGACGCAAAGATAGTGACGCTATGCCCTCGTTTTACTAACTCTTTTGCAAAATCATAATGGCGTGTGCCACCTGACATATCGGGGGTTAGGGCGTGATGGTTGAATATCCAAATATTCATCTATTTAGTGACTCTTCGCATATTTTAGTACACAGCCTATAATATAATCTACATCCTCGTCACTCAAATCGGGATATATAGGCAAAGAAAGAGATTTTTTGAATACTTCATTAGCAACAGGGTAGTTTTTATCAGTATATGAATATCTGTTTTTGTAGTAACTATGTTTATGGATAGGAATGAAATGTACAGAAGTCCCTATATTTTTCTCTTGTAATTTGGTATATAACTCATCTCTATTATCTACTTTTATTACATAAAGATGATAACTAGTTTCCCTATTTTCTTTTATATAAGGAATCTCTATTTGTTCCTTAAAAGCTTCATTATACCTTTTAGCAATGGATGCTCTTTTATCTCTCATCCACTCTAATTTTTTTAATTGACTTAGACCTAATGCAGCATTTATATCTGTAGAATTATATTTGTTACCATTATCTATAATATCATATTCCCAGCCACCACCACTATATCTATCCCATACATCTTTGCTGATTCCATGAAGCCTATTCATACTAATATTTTTTGCATATTTATTATTAGTAGTTGCCATTCCACCTTCTCCTGTCGAGAGTGTTTTAGTAGCGTAGAAGCTAAAACAGGTGATATCACTTGAAAGATTACCGATTAAAGTACCTTTATATTTTGATGGTAGAGCGTGGGCCGCATCTTCTATAATTTTTAAATTATATTTTTTAGCAAGGATGTAGAGTTCGTCCATATCACAGGGTTGCCCTCCAAAATGCACGGGAATAATTGCTTTTGTCTTTTTTGTAATAAGTACTTCTATTTTAGACACATCAATATTATGTGTAGCATACTCAATATCACATAAAACAGGGATAGCATCAAAGTAAGTTACGACCTCGGCTGTGGCCACAAAAGTATTGGTAGGTAAGATAACTTCATCTCCTCTTTGTAAGCCTATCGCTTTGAGTGATAAATGAAGTGCTGCTGTCGCACTATTGAGCATAACTGCATTTTTTGAGCCAATATAATCTCTGAATTCATTTTCAAATTCCATCACCTTTGGACCCATTGTTAGCCAACCTGACTTTATAGCTGTGGCTACAGCATCTAACTCATCTTGTGTTGTGTGTGTTTTGTGAAATAGTATATTTTTCAAGATTTAACCTTTTTTATAAAATCTTCTATGCTTTGAGGGAAAATAGCTCTTTTCTTTAGAAGATTATAGTTTATTTGTGCAAAATTTTTGTCAACTTCTATCTTATTTATAGCAGATAACTCTTCAAAATAGACTCCATTGACATTAGCTAATATCCATTCACGATTTGCAGGGATATTGGATACTATAGGAATAGTTCCATATTGCATCGCTTCAAGTAGAGATACAGAAGTAGCATCAGAAGAGGGAATAGAGATATAATATGTAGCTTTTTTGTAATATAGCTTTTGTTCTTTAGTAGAGAGATAACCAACAAACTCTACCTTAGATTTTATATCTAAATTTTTACATAAGGCCTCTAACTTTTCTCTTTCTTCGCCATCATTAGCAATAATAAGTTTACAATTATCCTCTTGATGCGAGAACCACTTAATGATTTTATCTATATTATAAAAACCTTTTAAAGCTCTATTGGAAAAAATAATCTTTTCTTTTGGAAGGGCATTTTTTTCTATTTTATCAAAACCAAAAGGAAAAACTATTATCTCTCGTTTTCCAATTAAGCTATTTATTATATCTCCCATATACCAAGAGTCAGAAGTGATATAATCTGCCTTAGAGAGTGAATATTTAGCAACAACTTTACGCAAACTATTTAAAAAAGGTTCAACCAAGACATCACTCCCCCAAGTAGATTGGATAAGTTTCATAGAGGGTACAACCCCACTACTCAATGCTCCTAAAAATCCATAACTACTTAAATAATGAGCATTTAAATAATCAGGAGAAATATCCTTTATAATCTTTTTAATTTGAGGTAATTTAAAAATTAGTTTATAGTTTCCACCTGTTGAGATTGCTTTTTGATTTAATACATAAATATTAGAGGAGTCTATAAGTTCTAACAACTCTTCAGATATTCCATTTAAACTAACAATATAAATATTAAAATATTTAACAAGCTCTTTTGTCCATTTAAGAATATGTGGACTGTTCCCATCTGCTAGGAGTAGGTATTTTGCTTGTTCTTTAGTGTTGCTACCCATTGAATAACTCCTGCACAATAATCCCACTAGCCACACCACCACCATAAAAATCAAGATTATAATTATCATTAAAATAGTGTTCTTTATAACTTTTTATTATCTTCTCTTTATTCGCACCTACTAAAATATTATACCCATACTCAATCAGTTCTACCCACTCTGTCTCGTCTCTAAGCGTAAGACAAGGCTTCTCAAAGAAAAATGCTTCCTTTTGGAGTCCTCCACTATCTGTCATTACTAAATCACAATTATCTATTAGCCATACCATCTCTAAGTAACCAACAGGCTCAATTATGCTTAAAGATGAAGTATCTATCTTAAGTGTATCTATCATAGCTTTTGTTCTTGGGTGTAGTGGTAAAATTATCTGCTTCTCTTTGGCTATCTCTTGAAGTGCTTCAAATATCTC
>CAMZLS010000141.1 GCA_947311765.1 uncultured Helicobacteraceae bacterium | reverse complement strand
GTTGCACCATCAAGGTTTCCTAATACTGTGCAAGTAGCTGCATTTGCTGAAGAAAAAACTGCAATAAATATAATTAGAAGACGAAAAAACTGTTTATATATGGATTTCATGACATACTCCTCAAAGAAAAATAACAGAGTGGAATTGTTATTTTTTTGCACCCAAAAAAAGGGCTCAATTAACACGGGACATTTCCCTATGCTAAAATCATAGCAAAAAAAAGTAATATAGTTAAGATATTATTGAAATTTTAGAGTTTTTTATGCAATTATGTCAAAGTCATCAAGAATATAGAAAACTTTACACTTGGTGATTATGTGTTGCAAGATGGAAAGGAGAGTTGATAAATGTACTGACTTATGCAGATAATTTGTTACTTTTCGTAACATATTTAGCTAAAGTGCCTTAGTTTTTAGATACGCCTCTTCAATTCTAAAGTTTTCATTACAATCTCTTTGAAAATTAGAAAATTCTTCACACAAAACTAGAGCTTATACAGAGATTTATTTTGACAAATCATACACAAAAGTTTCTAAATGATAGATTTGTTGCGATATAATGAGATTAAAAAAAAGCACTAAGGTTATTGCAATGAAATTTTTAGATGTAAAAACAGACTATGCCTTTAAAAAAGTATTTGGGAGTGAAGAGAGTACGGACTTACTTATCAGCTTTTTAAACAGTATTGTTTATCCTGATGCTCCTTATAAAATTAAAGAACTCACTATTATAGATCCATACAATATTCCAATGCTTAAAGGAATGAAAAATAGTTTTGTAGATGTAAAAGCCATTTTGGAAAATGATACAAAAGTAATCATAGAGATGCAAGTGCTAAATCATCAAGGTTTTGAAAAAAGAGTTTTATATAATGCAGCAAAAAATTATTCAGTACAACTTGATAGTGCAGAAGCCTACGAACTTTTAAATCCTGTTATAGCCTTGAATATAGTGGATTTTATGATGTTTGATGAGAGTGAAAAAGTAGTTACTAATTTTAAACTTTTAGAAAAAGAGGAATTTATACACTACAGTGATGATATTGAACTTATTTTTATAGAACTTCCAAAGTTTACTAAAACAGAAAAAGAGTTACAAAGTATTCAAGATGAGTGGATTTACTTTATTAAAAATGCAGGAAGCTTAGAATATATTCCTAAAGATATAGATAAGTGTATTGAAAAAGCTTTAGTCACAGTTAATGAAGCAAATATGAGTAAAGAAGAGTTAGAAGCGCAACATAAAAGAAAAGAGTTTATCTCTGTTCAGAGAAGTTCAATAGAGCTAGCTACTATAAAAGGAATGGAAAGAGGATTTGAGCAGGGAATAGAGAAGGGACTTGAGCAAGGAATAGAGAAAGAAAAATACAATATAGCAAAAAATCTTCTTCAAGCAGGTGTAGATATAGAAGTCATAGCATCAACGACTCAGCTAAGTGTTTTAGAAATAGAAAAATTGAGATCGCAAGGTTAGCTATAGACTAAAAGTTCTCTTGTATGCCTCTTCAACCGCATTCATTACGCCATTTCTAACGCTTGCTTTTTCTAAAGCCCCATACCCAGTAGCGGTTGTTCCTCCTGGACTCATCACAGCATCTTTTAAAAGCGCAGGGTGGATATCTTGTATAAGGCTAGCAAAGCCATCAAAAAGTCCACGCATTAAAGTAAGAGCATCTTCTCGTTTAAGCCCTTGTTTTACTGCGCCATCAGCTAAGGCTTCAGCAATTAGTGCAAGATAGGCAGGACCACTGCCAGCAAGGGCGGTTGCTATATCGAGCTCTTTTTCACTATTGACCCATAAACTTGCTCCAATTGCGTTAAAAATATCTAAGGCCTCTTGCTTACATGTAAGGCTTCCTGTAAGTGTTGTCATAGATTTTAAAACGCTTGCTCCAAGATTTGGCATAGTGCGAATATAGTGTGATGCTTGAATATTTTGTGAGAGTTTCTTCAAAGATGTTCCAGCTAAAACAGAATAAAGAACTTCTGCTGAGCCTTGGAGTTTTTTTCCAACTTCTTCAACATTAGCAGGCTTTACGCAAAAGATAATATTACGCTGTGAAATATCAAAATCTTCTAAGAAATATTTCTTACATGTAAGCCCTAAGGCTTCTTCAAAAGCCTCAAGACGAAGCATATCTCGACCAACCACCTCGATAGTATAGTCCTTTTTTAAGCCTTGAGCAAGCGAAAGAGCCATGTTTCCATTGCCAATAAATGTCAGTATCTTAGGCATCTTCATCCTTTGGTAAAAACGAAGCGATAACTTCTGTAACACCATACTCTGGTTTATCATTTATGATCATTTGAGCCATAGTTTTTGTGTCTGTATTGAAAATAAGAGGTGCAACAAAATTTATGGTAGAATTTTCTATGGGTTTTTGAATCATAACAATATTGAAAACTAAAAGATTTGAATTCTCATCAATCTCAAGTTTTTCTTGTAAATTTGAGGGGATGTCAAACTCATAATCACGCAAAACAAATGGGTTCACAAGTGTGAAAGAAGGCTCATCTGCATCAACTGACTGTAATCTCATAAAAATATCATCAATTTTTTTTAGCTCTAAACGAGTGGTACTATCAAATCCAAAAATAGGTGCTTTTAAATCAAAAATCATTTAAACTCTCTTACATGTAAAGATTAGCATCATTTTAGCACAAGTTATTTAAAGTGATTTAGGTAGAATATCTTTTTTATAAAAATAAGGGTCGTAATAGCTTATGATGAGAAATATTTTAACTTCTGTATTAGTGTTGTTGTTTTTACTAGGATGTTCCAAAGAGCCTGAGGAGTACAATAAGCCAGCGGTGTATTGGTATGATAAAATGATAGAATCTATGGCAAAGGGGAGGCTTGAAAAAGCAGATAGCTACTATAGTTCACTCCAAAGCGAGCATATAGGCTCACCTCTGCTAGAGAGTGCAACACTGATTATGGCGCAGGCACATATGTATTATGAAGAGTATCTTTTAAGTGAACACTTTTTAAATGAGTATATAAAACGCTATGCTAATCCAATAGAGCGTGAGTACGCACAGTATCTGAAAATTAAAGCAAAGTATATGGCTCTGCCTCATCCAAGGCGCGATCAGGGTCTCATTCATCAGGCGATACTAGCAGGAATGGATTTTAAGCGCTCTTATCCCCGCTCAATCTATATACCTGTGGTTGATACGATGATAACTCGCCTTATTTTGGCTCGTGCCTCGCTTAATGAGTCTATAGCAAAACTTTATGAGCGTCTTGACAAGCCAAAATCTGCGGAGTTTTATAGAAATATAAAGCCTGAGTCTTGGATAGATTGGAAAAATGTGCAAAAAGCGCAAGTACCACTGTATCGCGGTATTTTTGAAGGCGACGGCGATGAGAGTTGGTATGGATTTATCGTTCCTGACACTCAAAGTGTCGTATCTCGCCATGCTTATGATGAAGATGAAAAAGTTGGCTATGAAAAAAATGTACAACAGCATGATGAAATGCATCGTGAAATAATGCGACCCCAACAAGATAGTTTATAGGAGACTTATGCAACTTAGTAATTATGAAAATTTTCCAGCAAATATACCAGTTATTTCAGAAGATGAACTTTTTCTATACCCTTTTATGATTTCACCACTGTTTTTAGGTGATGAGACTAATATCGCTGCTGCAACACATGCTATTGATGTGAATTCTTTAGTGATTGTATGCTCAATAAAGCCAGAGCATGAAGGTGAGCGTGGCTTTGATGCTATGTATGATGCTGGTGTTATTGGCTCAGTAATGCGCAAGGTCTCTCTACCTGATGGTAGAGTGAAGGTTTTGTTTCAAGGTTTGGCTCGTGGCCGAGTCGAGCATCAAGTAGAAGCAGATGTATTAACAGCACATGTAAGCTTGATAGAATCCTCAACATCAAGTGACCTTAAGATGGACGCTATCTTGGCAGTTGTGCGTGAAAAAGTGCGTGCTCTTGCACAAATTAGCAACTATTTTCCACCTGACCTTCTGCGTACTATTGAAGAAAATCATGAATATAACCGTATTGTAGATCTTATCTGTAGCTCTATCAGGCTCAAAAAAGAGCAGGCATACGCACTTTTTATAGAGACAAATATTGAACAGCGATTTTTGATGTTGATTGATAATCTTATGGATGAGATAGAGGCAAATAAACTCCAAAAAGAGATCCGCTCAAAAGTGCATAGTCATATGGATAGGGTTAATAAAGAGTATTTTTTAAAAGAACAACTCAAAGAGATTCAGCGTGAATTAGGCGCTGATGCGCAACGTGAAGAAGAGATTGAAGAGTATCGCCGTAAGCTAGAAGCGAAAAAAGAGAAGATGGGTGAAGATGCCTATAAAGAGACCTCTAAACAGTTAGAACGTTTCTCTCGTATGCACCCTGATTCTGCTGATGCTGGTATGATTCAGACCTATTTAGAATGGGTTTTAGAAATTCCATTTGGTGATGAATCTAAAAAAGCCTTGAAAATTCAAGATGTAGAAAAACAGTTAGATAGTGATCACTTCTCACTGAAAAAACCTAAAGAGCGTATTTCTGAATTTTTTTCAGTTAAGGAGCTTTTAGAACTGCGTGGTATTGCAGACAAAGAAGTTCATGGGGCAATTTTATGCTTTGCGGGTCCTCCTGGTGTTGGTAAAACATCTTTAGCTAACTCTATCGCAACAGCTTTAAAAAGACCACTTATCCGAATCGCCTTAGGTGGATTGGAAGATGTTAATGAGCTTCGCGGACATCGCCGAACTTATATAGGAGCGATGCCTGGACGAATTGTGCAAGGTTTGATTGATGCGAAAAAAATGAATCCTGTTATCGTGCTTGATGAGATAGATAAGGTTTCACGCTCAGGTCGAGGTGACCCAACGGCTGTTCTTTTAGAGATACTAGACCCCGAGCAAAATACAAGTTTTAGAGACTATTATCTTAATTTTAATATTGACCTCTCTCATGCCATCTTTATAGCTACGGCAAATGATGTAGGGCGCATTCCTCCTGCTCTGCGTGATCGTATGGAGTTTATAGGACTCAGTAGTTATACGCCTCAAGAGAAGTTTGAAATTGCAAAGCGATATCTAGTGCCACAAGAGCTTAGAAAACATGGGCTCAAAGCACGTGAAGTCAGCATCTCTAAAGCTGCACTAGCAGAAGTGATTCATAAATATACTCGTGAAGCTGGAGTAAGAAATCTTCGCCGTCGTATTGCTGATATTATTCGTAAATCGGCAAAAATGATTTTAGAAGATTCTAGTATTTCTAAAATCAATATTACACTAAAAAACTTAGATGATTTTCTTGAAAAAAGTATCTTTGAAATTGATAAAACAGATCATATTGCACATTTAGGTGTAGTCAATGGTCTTGCTTGGACCGCCGTGGGTGGAGATGTTTTAAAGATAGAGACGATTCGCATTAAAGGTAAGGGCACAATGCAACTTACTGGTAGCTTAGGCGATGTTATGAAAGAGTCCGCACGTATAGCACTGAGTGTTGTTAAAACACTTATTGATAGAAAGATTTTAAAAATTGATACAAAAATTATTCCCCTAAACACAAAAGAGCAAGAGGAGAAAATTCGTGTTGATGTAAGTGAAGTCTATAAGCGTTATGACTTACATATTCACGTTCCTGATGGAGCAACACCAAAAGATGGTCCAAGTGCTGGTATCGCAATAACAACGGCTATATCGTCTATACTTAGTAATAAAAAAGTACAAGCAGATATTGCAATGACGGGAGAAGTTTCTTTAAGCGGGGATGTTTTGCCTATTGGCGGCTTAAAAGAGAAGCTTATCGCTGCACATAAGGCTGGTATGCAAAAAGTTCTTATTCCACAGAAAAACTATCTACGTGATTTAGATGAAATACCTGATGAAGTAAAAGAGAGTGTTGCCATTATTGGAGTTGAGCGTATAGAAGAAGTCTTGAAAATAATGCTTATTGAGAACTAAGTTCTCAATTAAAAAATAAGTTTGTCTATTTGAGAGATAACATCTCTTTCTCGTATGGGTTTCATTAAAAATCCATTTGCACCACACTCAAGCGCTTCTGCTTTTTTTGTCTCATCTGTTGTGAGAACGATAATCGGAAGTTCTTGAAGTGTCTCATCCGCACGAACGACACGAAGCATCTCTATCCCACCCATGACTGGCATAATAATATCAAGAAGTACTATATCAATGTCATCTTGAGTTTTCAGTACAGCAATAGCATCTGCACCATTTTTTGCTTCTACAACGTCACGAACACGTGGAGATTTTTTTAACATTGATTTGAGGAGTTTGAGGTTAATCATATCATCATCAACAGCAAGAATTTTTAATCTTTGAATTTCCATTTCTCAATGCCTTAAATAAATTTCTCAATTATGAGACGTAATAGATCTTTATTCATAACATTTTTGATTATGTCATCAACAAGTTTTTTCTCTGCCTGATCTTCAGTTGCTGCTAAATCTATAAGCATTACTAATGAAGTTTTTAAAGATTTATCTGCAATCATATCATGAAGTTGCTTAAGTTTAGAACCAATTTCATCTCTGTCAAAAAGAATTACTTTGTAATTATTTGACTCTAATTTTGTAAATAACTCTTTTGAATTCAAACATGTATCATAATTAAATCCTAAATCATCAAGAAGATGGCTGAAAAGTTTCAATTCTAGAGCGTTCTTTTTAATTAATAAAATATCATTGTTGTATGTTATTAATGGCTCAACTGCTTCAATGACTTTGGCTTTGCTCTCTTCTTGGACAGCTTCTGCTTCAATTTTGGGTGAAATTATTTTTGGCGCAACAGCTGGGATTGAAGTGTCAATAATTTTGTTGGAGATGAATTTATTAAGTATAGCAATAATTTCAGTTCTTACAAGCGGTTTGGTAGTGTATTCATCCATACCAATGTCGAGAAAGCGTTCACGGTCACCTTTTAGTGCATTAGCTGTAAGTGCAATGATAGGAACATGAGGTTTATTGAAGTCTTCCTCATAATCTAGTATCTCTTGAGTCGCTTCCATACCATCGAGAACAGGCATCTGAATATCCATAAAGATAACATCAAAGTCATTGTTTTTACGTTTCTCAAAGGCTTCAAGTCCATTGCTTGCAAGAGAAATTTCAAGTCCTAGATCTTCTAGCGTTCGTTTTATGAGTTTTTGATTAATTATATTGTCTTCAGCTATAAGTCCCTTTGCTGAAAATTTGGATGTTTTCTCATTAAATTTTCTGCGAACTGAAAGTTTTTTCTCATTTGTTTTAATTGTTTCTGGATCATAAGAGTTTAGTACATTTATGATTTTAGAGTGGTTGAGTGGTTCGTAGAGAACTTTAAGAATATTTAGATTCATCTCGTCAATCTGTTTCATGTAAAAAGACTTAGTAATCAAAATTAATTGCTGAGAAAGTTCTGAATACTCTTTGAGTGATATTTCATCAACATCATCATAATCAATAAAAATAAGATCGTATCGAATCTGTTCTTCTAAGGCATGAAGCTCTTGCATAGATTTAAAAGAAGTAAAACTAACACCTAAAAATTTTAAATACTCTTTGAGGTATCCATTTTGAGATTTAACTTTACCTGCATTTTCTAATATTAATGTGTTGATATTTCCATAAGTACTAGCTAGTGATTCATCAAGAGTTTCAATTTCATCAAATTCAAGAGTGAAAAAGAAAGTTGTTCCTTCTCCAACCTCACTCTTGAGCTCCAATTGACCACCCATAAATTCAATAAAGCGACTTGAAATAGTAAGCCCTAGCCCAGTACCACCATATTTTCGTGTAATAGATGTATCGGCTTGTGAAAATGCTTCAAATATTCGAGCTTTTTGTTCACTACTGACACCAATTCCAGTATCTTGGATGGCAAATTTAATTTTAGTACGATTTGGTGTATCACTAGCAATTCGACGAATATCAACATTAACACTTCCACCGCTATTTGTAAATTTAACAGCATTCGAGAGAAGATTAATAATAACTTCTTTGATTTTTGTTGGATCACCTTTGATTGGGCGTTCTAATTGAGGATCTATAAAACAACCAAGGTTAATGTGTTTCTCCGAAGCACGTACGGCATAAACTTCAACGGCACTTTCAAATTCATCAATTGGATTAAAGACGATAGCTTCAATCTCAATCTTATTACTCTCAATTTTAGAAAGGTCAAGAATATTATTGATAATTTCAAGAAGATTTTCTGAACTTTTTTCAATGATATCGATAAACTCACGCTGCTCATCATGCAAGTCGGTATCTTTAAGAAGCTCAGTGAATCCAACGATTCCGTTAAGAGGTGTACGGATTTCATGTGACATATTCGCTAAAAACATTGATTTGGCTTCACTTGCCTCCATTGCAAAATCTTTATCACGCCGTGTTTGTTCGATAATATTTTCAAGCAAGGTGTAGGCTTGTGCTGTTCCTTGTATTGTTTCAAGATTAATATCTTGTGTTAAGGCCTTTGATTCCTCGGTGTTTTCATGAGCATCTTGCGCAACACGTTTAAGAACTAATTCAAGATTTTTTATATTTTTTTGAATAGCATTTGCAAGAAAAAAACCAAAGATTCCAATCAAGACAGAGATGATCCAAATAGAGATAGCAATACCGAGAATCCGTATCGCTTCATCTTGAATTGCTGTGATGCGACTATTTATGGCTTGAAGAATACTTAGTTCGGCATCATCAAGAAGATTCGACTTCTCAGAAATCATAGCAAACCAAATTCCTGCATTTCTCTTATAATCCCCTTTGGAGGTAGCTTGCATAATATCAGCACGCTCAGTTGCTATATCTTCAAAAAGCTCTTTGTTGTCTTCATTGGTAAAAATTTCTTGCAGACGAAAACGGATCTCTTTGTTAATGATAGTATCATAAGCATATGAGTCAGATTGACCAATATACGATAGCCACGCAGTAATATCTTCAGTTTTAAGAGGAGTTTTTTTAGCCAATGGGTAAGTTAAAAAGTCACGCTCAGTGGAACTATAAGCTTTTGCATTTGCAAATGAAAGGTATGCTGATGAGAGAGAAGTAATTTCTGAATCAACATATAAATCAGCCAACTCTTTAAGCATAGATAAAATTTGAAGTTGTGAATTTCCATACTGTTTATAGAATACATCACTAAAAGAAATTTTGTGTGCATCAATTTCGGGACGATTAGTGTCTATGATAGCCTTAATTTTTTTCAGTGTTGCTTGATGTTCTTTTGTTAAAATATCATCAGACAAAATTTTATTATCAACAATATTCTTTTGATATGCTTGAAAACTTTTATCTACTATTGTTCGTTGTATTTTGAGTGACTTTAATGTTGTTGGAGATGAATTACCCATATACATAACAGTCATACCGCGTTCACGTGAAATATTTCCGATTAGATTGTTTAAGTCTTTATTTTCTATCAATTTAGCATGAAGAAATTGTATTTTCTGATAATTATTGAACGAGGTATAAACATAATAACTCGCGAGTATAAAAAGAAGAAGAAGCGGAAATAAACTGATTAATCTAAGTCGATTTTTGAGTCCAAATTGCATAGTTTAGCCTTTAGAGTTGATTAAGATAGTTGCGATATCTGCTAAGAGCAGTTTTGGCTTTTTGAGCATCATTAGTCTGAATAAGCATCTGGAGTTCTGTTGAAATTTCATTGAGTCGAAGGTTATCGCTGATGCCTTTATACTCTTTGGCTAATTGTTGCCAAGTTGCCGCATCAAATGATGAGATAGCGTTTGAAATTTCATCTACAAGCACGAGAGAATCCGTTTTAAAATCTCTAGCAAGTTCTTTAATAAAATCACAAGGAAGACCTAATTCATGAGATACTTCTTGTGAATTAAAATGCAGTACTATCTCAGGAGTGGATGGTTTACTCGGTTTTACTGTTGCTGTTGTTTGTGCAAGTGCTTCTTCTTGAACTTCTATTGCGGGCTTAGGCTGAATTTTAAGCTCAGGTTTAGGAACTTGTATGAAAGAAGCTTCCCCTTTTTTAGATTTTTGTTTTCTTCTTTTATTGTGAGCTTTATTTGCTGAATGAGGATGTTTTAGTGCAGAATTTGATTTTATTTCATTTTGTTGCTTTTTTTGATCCATAAGGATATCTGTCTTGTCTTCAACTGTTACTACGTCTTCTTTTGAAGTTTTGTCAGATTCATCTATAAGGATATCTAGCTTGTCTTCAACTGTTAGTATATCTTCTTTTGAAGTTTTGTCAGATTTATCAAGATTGTCAATAGTCTCATCTAGCTCTATGAAGTCTTGCTTTTCAGAAAGAGTTTCTTCAACTTTTATTTCAGGTTCTATAACTAAAAGAGGCTCATCATCAGCTTGTTTAATTTCAAAAAGTTCCTCTTCTTGAATTTCTTTTATGGGCGCATCTTCTTTTATAGATTCTTCTAGAGTTTTAAAATCATAGACTTCGTCATCTGTGGTCTCAAAAACAGGTGGTTTTTGTGGAATATCGAATACTTCAGTATCATCTCGCAACATTTCAAAGCTATAAATCTCTTCGTCCAAAGGTTCTTCCTCTAGAGCTTTTAGTGGATCTTCTGAATCTTTAAGAATATCTTCGATAGGATTTATAAGTTCTTCTTCCTTTTTTTCGGGTTTTTCAAAATCTTGTTCTGGCATCTTTAATGGCATTTCTTCATTTTCAGTATCTTCTTGATTGTTTGTGCTTAATTCTAAAGTGGCAGATTCATCACCTTTAAGTTTTGCAACAAGGTGATAAAAATATTTGAGATTTGCAGTGATTTCATTAAAGTCATGAGAAGTATTTATAATGCTTAAAGCTTCAAAGGCATCTTCGATACGTAGATTAGCTGCAACTCCTTTGAGTTTGTGTGAAAGCGTCTGTATGCTATCTCGATCTTGTGCATCTGCCTTTTCAAAAAGTTCATCATGAAAATCATGAGATTGTTGGATAAAATCGCCTATAAATTCTTCTATAAGATCAACAGGAAGTCCTAATTCGTCAGCGGCAATATGAGGATCGTAAATATAATCTTTATCGGTATGAAGATTATCTATATAATCATGATCTTCTTGTGAGAGATGATCGCCAAGCATGGGGATATCAGGTAAATTTGATCGTGATGCAGTAGGCACAAAAGCATTTTCTTGTAAAGTTTCTTCTTCTGGGAGAGTAAAAGAGTCTAAAGCTGTCTCTTCTTGAGGTTCAAATTTTTCTTCAACACTTGGAGCTTCTTGTGTATAAATATCTTCTATATCCAACTTAAATGGAGCAGTTTTAACATCTTCTTCAAGAGCAGGTAGTTCGAAAGAGTTTTCTTGCATAGGTACATCAAATATATCAGGTTCGCTAAGTTCTGTAGCTGGTAGATTGTCAAAATTAGGAAGTGATACATCTGGCAGTGGTATTTTTGGTGATGGAGCTATCGGAGCAGATATGTCTGGAGTTGGATGCATCTCGATATCATGAGCAACTTTTGCATCTTCTTCTGCAGAGAGTGGCTTTAAGTCTTTTAAAAGTACCATATATCCATGCTCATTGGGAGAAGAATTTAGATAAAAAGGTTTTACGGCAAGCTTACATGTAAAGTTATTTTTTGAAGTATGAATTATCGCTTTAGAGTCATCAGATTTGGCATGTAAAACAAAATCAATCCATTCAAAGTTTTTGAAATTATGTATATACCCTGGACGCTTAACAAACAAATCTGCAAAGTCACTACACTGTTCAAAAAGTACTGTTGCCGAAGCAAATCCTAACTGTTGTAGGTCTTCATTGTCGAGTCCTAAAAACTGTCTATTATGATCGTATATCAACATATTATTATTTACTCCTCACTCTTTATCATTTTTTTATATAACTGTGATGCTTCTTCAACACTAGATCGAGAGACAGGTTTTCGCGCTGCGATGTAGCCTGTTGTTTCATGATGTTCATTACGAACTGGTGAAATTTCAGTTTCGACCCAGTAGTATAGACCATCTTTTCTTAGATTTTTAACTAATCCTCTCCATGTTGCACCATTTTGTATAGTATCCCACATTTTAGCAAACGCGGCTTTGGGCATATCTGGGTGGCGGATGATATTGTGAGGTTTCCCTACAAGTTCATCAACACTATAGCCTGAAATTTCACAAAATTTCCGATTAGCAAATATAATAACCCCTTTGAGGTCAGTTTCACTGATAATAACTCTACCAGTAAATTGAAATTCTTCATCTATGGGTGTTGGACGATTCATAAATTTACACCTTATCGACTTTAAGTATCTTTTTAAATCACTAGAATTTTCAGATTTCTATAATATAGCATAATTAAAACAAAGAAACTCTTATTTATACACTTTTTTAATTATTTTAGCATCTCTTAGCGATAAGAGTGAAGATAAATCATCTTCTTGAGCGTTTTTGAGTGCTTCAAAAGTGCCAAAGTGATTTAAAAGTTTTTTTATTTTTGCAGGAGAAATCCCTTGTAAACTTAAAAGTTGTGACTCTTGATCCTCTTTGAGTTTGCTTTTTTTATGAAATGTGATGGCTGCGCGATGTGCTTCATCTCTTAACTTTTGAACCCAAAGAAGACGTTTATCGCTATGTTGTAAACGAAAAGTGTTTGATAGTGTATGAATAATGTCGTATGCTTTGCCTTTTGCACGATGGGATTTTGCATCAATCTTCTCTTTTGAAATCCCAATCACATCAAGACGCACCCCTTGAGAATGTAGAAGTTCATGCGCAAGTTTGAGTAAGGTAGCACCTCCATCAATGATCCAAAGGTTTGGTGGTGGGTTTTTTTCAAAGCTATTGATGCGTCGCGTGAGCGTTTCACGCATCTGCGAATACTCATCTTTAGCCTCAAGGTGATAAAGCCTATAAGCACTTTTTTCAAAAACATTATCCTTACATGTAATCATAGCGCCAACAGGTGCTTGCCCTGAAATATGCGAGTTATCAAAAACTTCTACGCGCATTGGTAGCTCTTCTAGTTCATAAAGGCTCGCAATACTTTGTGCTAACTCCTCAAAATCATTACTCTTTTGTTTTTTTAAGAGTTCCTCGGCATTAAGAAGAGCTAAATCAATAAGTCGTTTTTTATCACCTCGTTGCGGAATTGAAATATGTGCATTTTTTTCAAAAAGTTTTGATAAATACTCTTGGATAAGGTTTCTATTTTCAAAAGTATGTGCTACTAAAATAGGAGCGATAATAGGTGGCTTTTCGTTTTTATAATATTCTAAAAGAACTCGTTCATAGGCTTCGTCAATATCAAAACTCTCTTTTATATTGATAATATCATAGGCACTAGAGATAATTTTTCCATAACGCATAAAAAGTTTTACTATGCTAGCTTGTTTCTTATTGTAACATATGGCAAAGATATCATAATGATTTCGATTGGCAAGGTCGATTTGTGACTTTTCTTGACTCTTTTGTATGCGCTCTATGCGGTCTCGTATCTCTTTTGCCTCTTCAAAACGTAACATCTCAGCATAGAAGTGCATTTTCTCTTGAAGAGTTTTGATAAGTAATTTTTTATTTTCAATAAGATAGAGTGCTTGGGTGACAACTTCTTTGTACTCAGTAGATGAAACTTTTTCTTCACAAGGAGCTAAACATTTTTCGATTTGATAAAAGAGGCAAGCCTTGCCTCCTTTAAGACAGCTCTTTTTTTGCACAAGTTTACATAGCTCATAAATAGAATCTAATATATCACGCGCACCTATGGAAAAAGGACCGAAATATTGAATATTTTTCCCCTGTATCACCTTGCGAGTAATCTCAAAACGAGGAAACTCTTGGGCATGGTCTATATAGATATAGGGATAGGTTTTATCATCGCGTAGTAAAATATTATACTTAGGCTTCAGTTGCTTGATAAGTGAATTTTCTAAAATAAGAGCATCATGTTCACTTGAAACCATTATATAATGTAATGAAATAGTCTCATTAATCATCTTTTTAATACGCAAAGAGAGTGTAGGATTTGCTGATAAAGTAGGCGTAAAACGAAAATAACTTTTGACACGCGCTGCTAAATTTTTTGCTTTGCCGATATATAAAAGTCTGCCATCTTTATCATAATAGTGATACACACCAGGAGTAGAAGGAAGATTTTTAATTTGCTTTAGCATTTTTTATAGTCCACTTTTAAAGGTTATTTTAGAAAAACTGTTATATTATCGTCGAATTATTTAAAAGGTTCTCTTATTAAACAACTTTTCTTTTTTGCGATAGTATCATTTTTGATGTTAAATATTCAGGGGTGTGGCTATAAGGCACCACCATTTTATCCTGACAAAGAGGTAGGAAAATAATGCACTATGATGTCATTATAGTAGGAGCTGGTATTGCTGGACTCTACGCAGCGCTCAATCTTCCCAAGACAAAAAAAGTTCTTATTATCAATAAAGCACACCCTTGGGAGTGCAATACTTTTTATGCGCAAGGGGGTGTGACGACTGCTTATAATGATGCAGATATCCCCTCTCATATTGAAGATACCATAAATGCAGGTGATGGTATGTGTGATGAGAAGGCTGTGGAGGTCTTATCTCGTGAGAGTCAGGGTGTTATTGCGGATTTGATTGAGAGAGGTTTTCATTTTGATAGTGATGCAAATGGAGAGCTCTATTATACGCAAGAGGCTGCCCACTCTCGTAGGCGAATTTTACGAGCTGGTGGTGATGCAACGGGACGCTATATACATCATTTCTTATTGCAAAAAGTCTCCCATCCTATGCTTGCAGGTGCTACTGTTACGGATATACTCATTGATGAGAATAAAGTTTGTGGGCTTGAAGTCTATTATCGTGATGGCTTTAAGCAGATATATGCAGATAATGTCATTATAGCAAGCGGTGGTGTCGGTTCACTTTTTCAGTTTCATACAAATGCTTCAAGTATCAGCGGTGAACTTCATGGAATCTGTATAGAAAAAGGCATAGAAGTAGAGCGTATGGAGATGACACAATTTCACCCTACTGTTTATGTTGGAAGCCACTCGGCAAGAAAGCAGTTGCTCACAGAAGCTCTTCGTGGTGAGGGTGCGCATGTAGAAGATGAGGATGGATTTAGATTTCTTTTTGATTATGACAAACGCGGAGAACTTGCCCCTAGAGATATAGTGAGTCGCGCGATTTTCGATTATAGTAAAAAGAGAGATAAAAAAGTCTATCTCTCTTTTAAAAGTTTTGAAGCAGAACAATTTCATGAGCGTTTTCCAAATATCAGCCTGAATTTAAAAGCGCTTGGATTTAATATTCCAAAAGAGCGCGTTCCCATTTCACCAGCATTTCATTACTCTATTGGGGGTATTAAGACAGATCTTGATGGTAAGGTTGCAGGTATTGATGGTCTTTATGCTATTGGTGAAGTGGCTTCGACTCGAGTTCATGGAGCCAATAGATTAGCAAGTAACTCTCTACTTGAAGGCTTAGTTTTTGCTTCACGCGCGGTGGATAGATTACAAAAAAGCAAAGCTTTTACATGTAAGAAGATATTTCAAAATTCAAAAGAAGCCTTAGTTCTTCCTAGTGATAAAGCAAAAAAAGATGCACTACGGCATATAATGTGGCATAATGTCTCTATTGTAAGAACGAAAAAAGGTTTACAAGAGGCTAAAGAATTTATAGATACAATGTTAGAACAAGAGCTTGGTCGCATGTTAAGGCTTCGGCTTTTAACAGCAAAATCTATCGTAGATTCAGCGCTAAAGCGTGAGAAGTCTATAGGTGTACATTTTATAAAAGAGGAAAGATAATGGAACATGATGCAATAAATCTTGCAACAACGTGGGTAGGATGGCTAAGTTTAGCTGTTTTTGTAGTAGCGTACTATTTTATCGCTACAGAAGAGAAATATGAGGTAAATAAAGCCAAGCCAGCGCTCTTTGCTGGTACATTTATGTTTATGCTAATAGGGATATATTATGCTCTTAACGGAATAAATCCTGATGCCTTACATGATGAGTTAGAACTGCTTATCTTAGAGATAGCAGAGATCTTCTTTTTTCTTTTAGTGGCTATGACTTTTATCGAGACACTTATAGAGCGTGGTGTATTTGATCTGATGAAATATAAGCTAGTCTCAAAAGGCTATACATATAAAAAGCTTTTTTGGCTAACAGGTCTTTTAGCATTTTTTATCTCTCCTGTGGCAGATAACTTAACAACAGCACTGATTCTCTCAACGGTTCTTTTTACTATAGATAAGAAAAATCTCTCATTTTTAGTGCCAGGGGCTATCAATATTGTTGTTGCGGCAAATGCTGGGGGCGCTTGGTCTCCTTTTGGTGATATTACAACGCTTATGGCATGGACGGCAGGAAAGGGAGAGTTTATTGACTTTCTCTACCTCTTTCCTGCATCAGTTCTTGGTTGGGGTCTAACAGCCTTTTTATTAAGTAGGTCAGTACCAGAGGGAGAGCCTCCTTTTGACGCTGCGAGTGAGAAAAAGCCTACTGTTCGTGATGGCGGTATGGGCGTTGTTTATCTTGGAGTTGGAACTATTGTGATGGCAGTTTTAGGGCATCAATTTTTCCATTTTCCAGCGATGTGGGGCATGATGTTTGGTCTATCAATCCTAAAACTATACTCAATTACACTCAGTAAAACAGGTCAAGATGGCTTTAATATCTATGTCAATATGCAAAAGGTTGAAAATGATACCTTGCTCTTTTTCTTCGGTATTCTCTCCGCGGTTGGTGCGCTTCACTTTTTAGGTTTCTTACACTATATCCACTCTCTCTATGATATCTTAGGGCCAACTGCTGCAAATATCGGTGTTGGATTTATCTCGGCAATTGTAGATAATGTTCCTGTTATGAGTGCCATCTTAAAGTCATCACCAACAATGGATGTTGATCAGTGGTTGCTTGTAACACTGACTGCTGGTATTGGTGGGAGTCTTATTAGTTTTGGTTCGGCTGCGGGTGTTGGTGTTATGGGAAGACTCCATGGCATCTATACTTTTGGTGCGCATATGAAACATGCATGGACAATTTTAGTCGGTTATGCCCTTTCTATGGTGATTTGGTATGTTCAATTTGAAATAATGGGACTTTACTAAAATCTTTTTGAAGCTCTTTTGAGCTTCATCTTTTATCTTTTAAAAAAAATCAACTTTTAATCTCTTTTTATATATCCTTTCAAAATTACTTATTACAAGGCTCTCATTATGAAAGACGTTAGTATTCTCGTTTTAGATTTTGGTTCACAATATACACAACTTATTGCACGAAGACTTCGTGAGGATAAAACTTACTGCGAAATCATCCCTTATCACTCCTCTTTAGAAGATATTAAAGCAAAAAATCCACAAGGAATTATTTTGAGTGGAGGGCCTTCATCTGTTTATAACAAAGATGCTTATGAAGTTGATAAAGGTATCTATGATTTAGGAGTTCCTATCTTAGGAATATGTTACGGTATGCAACGCATTGCTGTGGATTTTGGTGGTTCAGTTATTCGCTCAGACCATCATGAGTATGGAAAAGCTGAACTAGAGGTCAATGAAGCCCATGGTGAGAGTTCACCACTTTTTAAAGATTGTGATAACGGTCGTATCGTCTGGATGAGTCATAGCGACCGCGTAGATGAACTCCCTGAGGGCTTTAAGCCAATCGCACACTCTGACAACTCTCCCTACGCCGCAATCGCAAATGAAGAAAAACGTGTCTATGCAATGCAGTTTCACCCTGAAGTACAACACTCTGAAGAGGGTTATCTGATGTTGCGTAATTTTGCTCGCAGTATCTGTGGTGTCACTGAAAAATGGAAAATGGAGCACTTTGTAAAAGAGCAGATTACTAAAATCCGTGATTTAGTAGGTGATGCAAAAGTGCTTTGTGGATTAAGCGGTGGGGTTGACTCTTCTGTTACAGCGGCAATTCTTTATGAAGCTATTGGAGATCAGCTTATTCCTGTTTTTGTGGATAATGGACTACTGAGAAAAGGAGAGCGTGAGCAGGTTGAAGAGGTTTTTAAAATCAATCTCAAAGTACCTCTTATCACTGTTGATGCGGTAGATAATTTCTTAGGAAAACTAGAGGGTGTCTGCGATCCTGAACAAAAACGTAAAATTATCGGTCATACTTTTATAGAAGAGTTTGAAAAAGAAGCAAAAAAACATGATGGAATTAAATTCTTAGCACAAGGAACACTCTATCCCGATGTTATCGAATCTATCTCTGTAAATGGTCCATCAGAAGTTATTAAATCACATCATAATGTAGGCGGACTGCCTGATTGGATGGATTTTGAGTTGATTGAACCTCTGCGTGAACTTTTTAAAGATGAGGTGCGCAAAGTAGGGCTTGAACTAGGTCTTCCTGAGGGAATGATTAACCGTCATCCTTTCCCTGGTCCAGGACTTGCCATTAGAATTATGGGCGATGTGAATGTTGCTGACTTAACACTCCTTCGTGAGGCTGATGTTATCTTGCTTGATGAGCTTAAAGTGAGTGGTTATTATACAAAAACATGGCAGGCTTTTGCAGTTTTATTAAATGTAAAATCTGTCGGTGTCATGGGCGATAACCGTACTTATGACAATACTGTATGTGTGCGTGTTGTTGAGGCAGTTGATGGAATGACTGCCACTTTTGCACATCTTCCACACGATCTACTAGAGCGTATCAGTCGTCGTATTATTAATGAAGTCGATGGAATAAATCGCGTAGTGTATGATATCTCTTCTAAGCCACCTGCAACAATCGAATGGGAATAAAACGCCCCTTATATCTTCTCTCTAAAACCCCTTTTGAGGGGGTGGAGCATATTCCTGTAATTACAATAGAGTTCTTACATGTAAGCCTTAATATAAAGCAATATGATGCTCTCATTATCACTTCAAAACAAGCACTAGAAGCCTTAGAGAAGTATAACCCTGAGTACAAAGATATTCCTATAATCGCTATCTCAAAACCAAGTGCAGATAAGGCACGCTCTATGGGAGCTAAACTCTTACATGTAGGAGAAGGATATGGCAAGGATTTATATAAAATTATCCAAAAAGAGTATGCGGATTTAAAACTCTGTTACGCTCGCGCTGAGATTATTGTTACTGATTTTGCATCTACATTGCGAGATGAGGGGGTAAGCATTGATGACCCTATCGTTTATAAGACTACATGTAACGAGAATTTAGGATTACTAAACTTAGAAAAAAACGCTGTATTAGTTTTTACTTCACCTTCTTCTGTGGTATGTTATATGAAAAACAACGATTTTTATAAAGATCAAAAGATAGTTGTTATCGGAACAACAACCCAAAAAGCGCTTCCCTTACATGTAAAGAGTTATATTTCACAAATACCTACAGTTGAAGCATGTATAAAACTTGCAAAAAGTCTTCAAAATTAAGCAATAATTTGCTATAATTTTTTAAAGCCTGAGTGGTGCGAGTAATCGTATATTAAGGGGTTCTACATATTCACTTGGTGGATGGCGTAGTTACTTTTGTGTGTGGCGGTTTTGTTTGAAGACCTAGTCTTAGAAACTGCCCCTGATTAAGTACTCAATCTACCGTTTTTAGGCTTTGAGAACCAAAGCTTCGTGCGAGACGCCCACTTGGACTTATCCCCTAAGTATTGATTCAAGAGATAACTTTTGAATGAATACTTGACTACATTAATCAAAATCGTGGAGAAAATTTTATGAATATTATGATACTTGGAAGCGGTGGACGCGAATACTCAATAGGACGGATGCTAGAAAAAGATGAAGCTGTTGCAAAGCTCTATTTTGCCCCTGGAAATGGCGCAACATCACGTTTGGGTGAAAATCTTAGTATTAAAGATTATGATGAGTTGGCACAATTTGCACTTGACAATAGCATTGATTTAACTATCGTAGGTCCAGAGGCTCCACTTGTTGATGGTGTTGTAAATATTTTTAAAGCAAAGGGTCTGACAATCTTTGGTCCAAGCAAGGAAGCGGCAAGACTAGAGGGTTCAAAAGTTTATATGAAAAACTTTTTAGCTAAATACAATATCCCAACCGCACGCTATATAGAGACTGACCACATCGAAACAGCCTTTAAATTTATCGAGACTTTACCTGTTCCTGTTGTCGTCAAAGCAGATGGTCTTTGTGCAGGTAAGGGTGTCATTATCGCTATGAATCATGATGAAGCAAAAAAAGCAGTCTCTGAGATGCTGAGTGGAAAATCTTTTGGTGATGCAGGTAAAAATGTAATCGTAGAAGAGTTCTTAGATGGTTATGAGCTTTCAATGTTCGCTATTTGTGATGGAAAAGATTATATTTTACTCCCTGCCGCGCAAGATCATAAGCGTCTTCTTGATGGTGATGAGGGTCCAAATACAGGTGGGATGGGTGCTTATGCTCCAACCCCACTTGTGGATGACACGCTCTATCAAAAAGTAAAAGATCGCATAATTCGTCCAACACTCGATGGAATGCAAGCAGAGGGAGCACCTTTTGAGGGTGTCTTATTTATCGGAATTATGGTGGTTAATGGTGAGCCTATTACCTTAGAATTTAATGTGCGTTTTGGAGATCCGGAGTGTGAAATCTTAATGCCATTGATGCAAACTCCTGCGAGTGAGCTTTTTTACAAGGCAGCAACCTCACAACTAGACTCCTTACATGTAAGCTTCTCAAAACAGTTTGCAGTAGGTGTTGTGATGGCGAGTCGGGATTATCCTTGCAAAGGTTCTACGCCTGCTGAAATAGTAGTCGATGATATTGTTCATGATGAGATAGCTCAAAATACACATATCGCTTACGCGGGTGTTTCAGAAGAAGAAGGCATTTTATATGCAACAGGAGGGCGTATTCTTGTCTGTATTGGCTTGGGTGATAGCATTAAAGAGGCGCGTGATCGTGCCTACCTTCTTTGCGGACAAGTGCATTTTTCAGGTAAAAAATTGCGTACAGATATAGCATATCAGGCTCTATAGTGAACGAAGAGATAGAAGATACACTCTACCGAGAGAATATAGAGTTAGCAGATATTAAAAAACGTAGCATTGCTTTTCTTGTAGATGAGATGTTGCTCTCCTTTATTTTATTGATTGTCTTGTGGGATGCTTTTTCACAAGCGACGACTATGGAAGAGATTATCATTGTGACAAATAATTTTGTTTTAGAGTATATGGCAATGAAAATTATTTATCAGACTTTTTTTGTGATGCAATATGGCGCAACACTAGGAAAAATTCTTATGAAAATACAGGTTATCGACTTGCGTACTTTATCGTATCCAACATTTCCTGTAGCCTTCAATAGAGCGACTTTTAGAATTATTAGTGAAATGGTTTTTTATCTTGGATTTTTATGGGGAAGTTTTGATCCGCTAAGGCGAACTTGGCACGATAGAACGGCTCGAACCTTGGTGGTCAATGTTTAAATCTCTTTTGCTTATCCTGCTGATGGTATCATCGGTGCTCTATGCGAGCAAAAGTAATATTGAGATATATGCTACAACATTAGAGTCTAATGAGACTCAAGTAAGTGTTAAGGGTGATGTAGTTGTCATCTATAAAGGACGCTACCTAAGCGCAAATGAAGCACTCTATGATCGTAAAAATAAAAAGCTCGAACTCTTTGGAAATATCACAGCAATGCAAGGCTCTACATACCATGTCTTAGGTGAATATGCCAAGATTGACATCCTTAAAGAAGAGCGTCTTTTTGCCCCTTTTTATATAACAGATAAGAGGAGTAAGGTGTGGATGAGCACAGCAAGAGCAGAGGGAAAAGGAGAAGATCTTTTTTTAGATGAAGGTATGCTGTCAAGTTGCGATCCTAATGCTCCTTTATGGAAGATCTACTACAGCTCTACTGATTATAATTCCCAAACACGCTGGATGAATGTTTATAATGCGAGATTACATATATATGGCATACCCGTTTTTTATTTTCCCTATTTTGGATACTCTTTAGATACTCGTCGTCGTAGTGGACTTTTAACACCTGCTTTTGGTATCTCTAGTGATGAGGGCTTTTATTATGAGCAACCAATTTATGTCAGTGTTGCTGATCAATGGGATTTAGAATTACGCCCTCAAATTCGTTCTTTGCGCGGAAAGGGGATATATGCAAACTTACGCTTTGTGGACTCAAGTGTTGCTAAGGGTGAATTTACTACGGGATATTTTAAAGAGAAAACGGAGCATGCCAAAGAGTTTGACCTAGCCCATGAAAATCACTATGGCTTTGCTCTAAAGTATGAAAATAGAGCTGTTCTATGGGATTGGTTCGGGCTTGATTTGAAAGGACAATCTGGATTATACAGTGATATTGTGTGGATGAATGATGTCGATTATATCAACCTCTCTGATAATGATGAAACTAGAAATACTACATCAAATCAGATAGATTCTAAACTAAATCTTTTTTATAATGAAGAGAAGAATTATCTAGGAGCGTATTTTAAATACTTCTTAGATCTTTCAAAACAGAGTAATGATGACACAATTCAACAGCTCCCTTTAGTGCAATACCACCATTATCTTGATACCGCATTAGACAATCATTTTCTATATAATCTCGATATCACTTTTAATAATTTTCAAAGATTAGAAGGAAAGACGGCTTCTCAAGGTGATATTTCCATTCCTTTAAGCTTACAAACGAGCTTGTTTGATGATTATCTTGATATTAGCTATCAAGCTAATATGTATGGGCGTTATATAACCTTTGGAGGAGATGCAAGTGTTTATAATCCAAATATTAAATACAATGACGGCATTTACGGTCGCTATTTTCATCTTATAAGTATGGGAACTTCTCTCACGAGAGGTTTTGATTCTCTAGCACACACTATAGGATTTAAACTCTCTTACGCAAAGTCAGAATTAGATGAGAGACGCGGTTATTATGAAGATTATGAAACTTTATGTGCGGGAGGTTTTGGTTGGGCAACTGATGTGTGTGATTATTATAATATTTTAAATATAGAAGATGCCACTTATCTTAAATTTTCACAATATATTTTTAAAGATTCGAAGCAACTTCTTTATCACAAACTAGCACAACACATAAGCTATACAAGTGGAGATGACCGTTTTGGAGAGTTAGAAAATGAACTAGAACTTGACCTTATAATGGGTTTAAGTTACTATAATGATACTTTTTATAACCATGATCGCAATAAAATTACGAAACTTCTTAACTCAGTGCGTTATAATGATAAAAATATAAATTTGAGTGTAAATCATTTTTATGAAGATATTATAAAGTCTCGTGCTGAAATTAAAAATAGTTATTTTACCGCAAATGGGGCATATCAGTACTCTTCTTATTATAAATATTTTGGAAAATACGCCTATGATTTGGAGAATGCTGTGAAGAAAAATGTGGAGATTGGATTTTTATATTCAAAAAGATGTTGGGATTTTGGCTTAAGTTATGTAGAAAATAACCGCCCTATCTTAACAAATAATCAATCTTCTTCTGTGTATGATAAGTATATCTATTTTACTTTTGCACTCAAGCCGATGGGTGGATCCACATTAAATTATAAAATGAGTAATGTACTCGAAGGTTCATAAATGAAGTTAGAAGCTAAAATCGGTCTCTTTGTTGTTTTAGGTCTTGTCGCCTTGCTTATGCTATCAACTCAGGTTAATAATATAGGTGGCTGGAATCAAAAAGGCTATAAAGTTTATGCTTATATAGATGATGCCACAGGACTTGAACTGCAAAGTCATGTTTCTATGAATGGTGTCAATATTGGAGAAATAAGTGAGATTGCTGTGCAAGGGCGAAAAGTGAAGCTTAGTTTTCTTATCAAAACAGGTGTTGAAATTGCACAAGATTCTGTAGTGATTATTGCCCAAGAGAGTGTTTTAGGTGCTAAGATGATAAATATCACCCAAGGTGAGAGCAAAATCTCCCTTAGTGATGGTGAAAAACTAGAAAATTTTAAACAATATGCTGCTTTTGATGAGACAAGCGATTCTGTAAATGCTGCGGCAAATGAGTTAAAACTACTGATGCAAGATTTGCGTGAAGTTCTTAATGAAGAGCAGAAAGAAAATCTACGTCAAGCTATCAGTTCTTTTAAAGATGTAGGAAAACATCTTGACCAGCTTATAGTTGAAAATCGTCTTGCTATAGCTGCTGCTATTGATAATTTTAAAAATATGGGAGCAGGATTTACACGCACAGCAGAGACAATCAATAAGGATCTCCCCTCTATCATGACACGCATCGACTCCCTAACAAAACGGCTTGATGGTATCAGTGCGTCGCTTGAGGTCTCTTTACCTGTGGCGGTGGATAAATTTATTAGTATTGAAAATAATGTAAGCACCCTTATAGATGACAATCGTGATTCTTTAAATGCTGCTTTAACATCAGCAGATAGCTTTTTTGATAGCGGACAACATGCTTTTGATAAGGTTGATTCACTCCTTTCAAACTTTACAGTGAGTGAACTTCAAGTAGGAATGCACGGAGAATATTTGATACGAGATAAAGATTCAAAAGTCTATCTTAGTGTCGCATACCTACCAAATCCTGAGACTTATTACCTTTTTGATGTCATTTCTATGGGGGATTATACACGCCCTGACATAAAACCAAGTGTGCATGAAGAGGGTAAAACATACATCTCTGGACAGTATGGTAAGCGCTTTGGTGATATTTTGATGCGCGCTGGTGTGATTGAATCAACGGGTGGTATAGGAGTCGATTATTTTGCAAATAATAATCGCTTCAAAGCCTCGCTAAATCTCTTTGATTTCAATGCTGTCAATGATGTTCGCGGTGAAAACCTCCACGCAAAAGTTATGCTACGGTACCGTTTTTTAAAACACTTAGAAGTATATGGTGGTTGGGATAATTTTATGAATAGCCAATCTCAAAATATCTTTTTTGGTGTAGGTATTAAATTTATCGATAATAATCTTAAATACTTACTAGGAAGTGCAGGTAGTGCAATACAATGATACGATTTAAAGACAGAGAATCTGCAGCAAAAGAGCTAAGAAAGACCTTGCCTATAGAGCAAATGCGTACTGAAAATTGGAATCTAATTAGTGTATCAACTGGGGGTCTTGAGTTAGCTTATAATGTCAATAAGCGTTTATCACTCCCTTTAGATATTCTCATCTCCGCTTCTATTGTCGCACCACAAAACACTGAATGTGAAATAGCTAGGGTTTGCGAAACAGAAGAGATGGTTATTCATGATGTTTTGTGCGACTCTTTTGATATTCAACTTGACTTTGTTTATGCAGAAGCAATACGTAAACATGAAGAGGTGATTTTACCAAATATGTATAAATACCGCAAAGGACGCCATTTCGAGTCAAAAAAAGGTGAAGTAGTTTTAATACTTGATGAGGCTTCCGAGACTGGACTAAAGCTTATGTTGGCGATAAAAGCTATTCTTTCACAACAACCAAAAGCAGTCTATGTTGCAGTGCCTGTTTTACCTCAAGAAGTTTTAGATGCAATTGAGCCCTTAGTAGATGATATCTTTTTTTTAAAAGAGATAGAAAATTTTAAAGAGACCCCATGTTATTATGAAACATTAGAATGTGTGAGTGATGAAACTGTAAAGATGATATTAAAAAAGGACAATGTATGAATTATAATGTAGAACTAGACTTGGCAAATAAAAGCGAGAGCTATGCTTTTGATCAAGTAGCCGCACAGGCAAACGGGGCTGTATGGCTCAAAAGTGGAGATACAGTTATTTTAGCAACTGTAGTAACAGATGAGACTGATTTTGTAGATGATGGTTTCTTGCCTTTAACGGTGCAGTATATTGAAAAATCTTATGCTGCTGGTAAATTTCCTGGTGGTTTTTTTAAGCGTGAAACAAAGCCTAGTGACTTTGAAACACTTACTTCGCGTATTGTGGATAGATCGCTTCGTCCACTTTTTCCAAAAGGATTTTCAAATCCTACACAGATTACTATTATGGTCTTAAGTGTTGATGAAGAGTCTGATCTTCAAGTCCTAGCACTTAACGCCGCCTCTGCCGCGCTTTATATTTCAGATATAGAGATTTCAAACTCTGTGACTGCTGTGCGTATGGCGAAAATAGATGGTGAACTTGTCGTAAATCCTTCTGTTGTAGCCTTAAAAGATTCAACACTTGACCTATATCTTTCAGGCTCTAAAGAAGATATCTTAATGATAGAGATGCGCACTCAAGGTTCAATGGAAGTCGAGATGCTTAATGCCACGATTGTTGATCCTATGATAGACCCTGCTTTAGGTATGGATGTGATGAGTGAGTATAGCTCGAATGCCATGAGTGAAACTGAACTTATCGAAGTTTTAGCAAAGGCTCAAGAAGCGCTTAAAAATGCCAATAGTGCGTATGAAAATGCCTTTGCTCTTTTTGTTAAAGAGGCACTACCACTTGTCTTAAAAAAAGACGAAGATAGTGAAGAGATGGAAGTCTATTTGCATGAATCTTATGCTGATGAAATCAAAGCAGCTATCAACCATATGGCAAAAACAGAACGCTCTACCGCCTTGCGTCAAATTCGTAAAAAGATTCTTTCTGAGGAGCGTGATTGGGATGAAAAAGT
>CAMZLS010000140.1 GCA_947311765.1 uncultured Helicobacteraceae bacterium | reverse complement strand
CTTATGATTTATCCACTCAAATGCCATCAGTTTTTGTGTTTGGCTAAGCTCAATAACACGCCGTCCCCAAAAAGGTGGCGCAGGAATACGGATATCACGACGAGGCATCTTCAGTTGTGAAAAAGGAGGAATAATTACCTCTTTTTTCTCTTTCACAACTTTTTCTATGCCCTCTTTGCCATGTAAGTCAGTGTCAAAATTCCCTGCTTCGATGCGTGCCATAGCGGTCACACCATCAAAAGCATCTTTGCAGTAGAAGATAGGTCCATCATAATTCACACGACAATAATCATCAATGAAACTACGCGTCAGCGCCGCACCGCCAAGAAGTACGGGAATTGTAATCCCTGCCTCTTTCATGGCGATAAGATTCTCTTTCATCACTTGCGTAGATTTCACTAAAAGCCCACTCATTCCAATCGCTTGCGCGTTAGAAGTTTTGAGTGTCTCTATATACTGCTCTAGTTGGACTTTGATGCCAAGATTGATCACCTTGAAGCCGTTATTTGAGAGGATTATATCTACAAGGTTTTTACCCACATCATGGACATCCCCTTTCACAGTTCCTAAAATGAGTGTCGTATCGACCTCTTTTTCAGTTTTAGGAAGATGGGGATTGAGATGATCTACAGTTGCTTTCATAGTCTCTGCACTTTGAAGTACAAAAGGCAGTTGCATCTGACCTGAACCAAAAAGCTCTCCAACAACTTTCATAGCACCGATAAGAATCTCATTGACGATACGCTCTGCACCAAGTGCTTCATGGCAACTATCCACAAGAGGAATCATTCTGTCTTTATCACCATCCATTAGGAGTTTAGCGATTTTTTCTTCATCACTTAATGCCTTGTACGCCTCATCTTCAGCCTCGCTATCAACTGCTTCTTTGGAGTCAAAATGCTCAATAAAATCAAAAAGAGCCTGACCCTCTGGTCTTTTATCAAAAAGGAGATTATTACATATCTCCTGCTCCTCTTGGCTAATCTTATTGAGAGGTATAATATGTTTGACATTAATGATAACAGATGTTAGCCCTGCTTTGATACAGTGATCTAAAAAGATGGAGTTGAGATAAGGACGGGCATCTTTATCGAGACCAAAAGAGATATTTGAAAGTCCTAAAATAGCTCCAACTTCTGGATGTTTTAGTCGTAGTTGGCGGATAGCTTCTATAGTCATAATAGCAGCGTCACGGTACTCTTCGTCACCACTTCCTACCGTAAAGGTAAGCAGATCAAAAACTAAATCTTCTGGATTAAGTCCATGTTTTTGTGTAGCGAGCTCATAGATACGCTCTGCAATTTCAAGCTTGCGCTCAACCGTTTTTGCCATGCCTACTTCATCAATAGTCAAGCAGACAAGAGAAGCGCCATATTTTTTAGCCAACTGACACACGGTATCAAATTTTTCAATGCCATCTTCAAGATTAACAGAGTTGATGATAGGTTTTCCACCGATAAGTTTTAAGGCAGTCTCTAGTGCATCAGTTTGCGTAGAATCAGGCATCAAAGGCAGAGCAATCTTTTGTGCGTAGCGACTCATAACCTCATTCATATCTTTTGTTTCATCACGCCCAGCAAAGCCAACTGAAACATCTAAAACATGGGCACCCGCACGAACTTGTTGCTGGCCTACACTCAAAGTTCCCTCATAGTTTTCAGCTAAAAGTAGTTCTCTAAAAGCCTTAGAGCCTGTAGCATTAGCGCGCTCTCCTATAAGCAAGGGGGCAGGGTTTTGCATCAGTGGTATAGTATTAAAAAGGGAGGCAAGCGATCTCTCTTGTGAACCAGTAGGTATCTTTGGAGTCTTACATGTAACTCTATCGACTAAGGCGCGGATATGTTGTGGTGTTGTTCCACAGCAGCCTCCTAAAAAGCTTACTCCATCATACTGTAAAAAAGCTTCTTGATGGTCTGCAAACTCATCAGGTCCCATTGGATAGTAGCTATAGCCGCCGCGATTTTGAGGGAGTCCTGCATTGGCATGGACGGAGATAGGTTTATGCCAAACTTCACTGAGAGTTTTGACATGTTTTAAAACCTGTTCAGGTCCTGTTCCACAGTTAAAACCAAGAGAGAAAATATCAAAAGGCTCTAAAATAGCAGCAATAGTCTGCGCATCTGTTCCTATAAGCATAGTTCCAGCAAGCTCAATCGTGACTGAAACCATGATAGGAAGCTCACTATTTCTCTCTGCGTTTGCCGCTTCACATGCGTGAAGAGCAGCTTTTATCTGTAGAGGGTCTTGGCAAGTTTCAAGTATAAAAATGTCAGTTCCGCCATCAATAAGCCCGATGGCACACTCTTTATAGCCTTTGAACATTGCATCATAGTGCATATGACCTAGAGAAGGAAGTTTTGTTCCTGGCCCGATGGAGCCTAAAACATAACGCTTATGTTCAGCAGTAGAAAACTCATCACACTTTTTTTTCACAATTTCAGCGCCTGCACGAGCGAGCTCATAGGCACGGTCTCCTATGCCATACTCATCTAAAACCCAATCAAATGCACCGAAAGTGTTTGTGGTGACAAGGTCAGCTCCCGCTGTCAAGTAGGCGTTAAATATGGACTCCATCACCTCTTTAGCCGTAACATTAAGAAGCTCATTACAGCCTTCATTGCCTTCCCAAGCAGACTCAGGAATCTGTGCATCACGCTCTTGCAGTTGTGTTCCCATTGCTCCATCTATGATCAGTGGACGCGTTTTTATAATCTCTAAAAGTTCTTGTTTTGTGTTCATGAAACTCTTTACATGTAAAATAATTGTTTATTTTATCTAAGTAGAACATAAAATGATGTGAAGAAAATTCTTTACATGTAAGCTATAATAATAGCATCGTTTTTTTGGAGATATCATGAAACCAATATTGCTACCACTTTTAGCACTCTTTTTTCTTGCCTGTGAAAATAAAAACAGCACAAAAGAGAGTAATGCATCAATACAGAAAGAGCAAAAAAGCAAATCCTCGAAGATGAAAACATTCTCTGTTATAGATGAAAAGAAGCTCCCCCATAGAGTGGTATATACAAGCTCCATGGATGATATCTATACTG
>CAMZLS010000139.1 GCA_947311765.1 uncultured Helicobacteraceae bacterium | reverse complement strand
TCCTAATGCTATTTGTTTTTTTAACTCTTCATAGTTTATTAAGCTCATGTGTAAATCCTTTAAAATAATTCACTTGATTAGTTTATCAAATGAATCTAATTTTTAAGGTTTACACAGTTTATTTTACACTCTCCTTGAGTATTTCACAGACTTATCAACTATACTCATAACAATATCCTTACTTGGTATCTATTTTTTCTTTAGCTGTTTGAATGGCGTTATTCATGGCTGTTTTAGCTGATCCCCATGCGCTTACACCCATTCGTTTTGCCTCTTGCGCGGTTTTAGAGTTGAGCATCTTGCTTTGAATAAATCGTTCACGCACCATCTCTATAGTCTCACGAGAAAGATCCATAAGCTCTTCCATATCATAGCTAATCTCTTTAGTAATTTTTTCTAATGCTTGAGAGCAACTTTGTGTTGTCTCTGCAGAGCTATCTTGAATGATTTGCTCAAAAAGTTTATCTACTTTAAGTGGCTCTGCATCATTTTCAAAAAGTGCAACTCTCGCTTCTTGAGGCATATAGATAAGCTGCTTTTTAAAGCGGCTTAAAGAGCGTACTAAGCCAGAACGAATACCTCGCAATGTACCTCGTAAAATTTCTTCTGAATGTGATGGTGAAGCTTCAGAGATGTCGATAGCGGTGCTTAAGATTATCGAGATTACTTTGCGAATACGGGTGGAACTCAGAGCGCCTTCACTGAGTGTTTCATAAGTAAGTTCTTTTGCAATTTCACGAATAGTATCTTCAATGTCATTGCCTTTTTCAAGCGTTGTAATGATTGCTGATTCTACCATCTCTTCAAGCATATCAAAGAGATCAAGTGATTGCAATTTTACCTGATGCAGTCGTGCTTGAAGCTCTTGTGTAGAGTCTTTAAGATTAGCTTCAATAGCATCAAAAACCTTGTATTTTGACTCTTGAAAAGTATCGCGTTTTTTTTGAATCTGGCGCTCAATACGCTCTTTTTGAACAAGTAGCTCTTGGAGCTCATCATGTACAATTGCTGTCTCTTGGGTGATAACTGTATTGACGACAGCTTTTAACTGTTCAAGAGAGAGATTGTCTCTCTTTATATCCCACTCTGCTTGAATATGTTCAACAAGCTCTTGTACCCGCTCATCAAGGCTCTGTGCTGAAGTTTTTTTGTAACGGTCGATAATATCGCGTTCGAATTGTGGCATTTGCATGAAAGTCTCCTTATAAAACCATTTTAATATGTTGGTGTGCTTTGAGTGCTTGAAAAATAAAATTGCGCTCTTCTTCGTTGTGAACCAAAAGGTCAAGATTCAAACTGGTGTATTTTCCGTTCTTTGAGCGATTTGAGTCTGCTATTTTATGCTCTTTTTCTGAGATAATTTCACACACCGCTGTAATCATTGCTTCTTTCTCTTCACCTACAATCTTATATCGCCACTCGCATGGGTAGTCGAGTTCTAGTTTGGCCTGCTCTTTTTTACCTAATAAAGTCACCGCTTTTGCCTCCTGATTTAGATTCAAGCTGCACATCACGAATAATCATAGCTTTATCTATGGCTTTAAGCATATCATAGATAGTTAGCAATCCGATACTCGTGCCCGTAAGCGCTTCCATCTCAACGCCTGTTTTGCCTGTTAATTTCGCAGTTGTTGTCAGTCTAAAGCCAGGAAGCTCTGGAAGTTCATCTATATCACAATTGATACCGCTGAGATTAAGTGGATGGCACATAGGAATCACATCACTCGTCTTCTTAGCTCCCATAATAGCCGCTATTACAGCAGTTTGGATAACAGGACCTTTTTTTGTTTTTTCACTGACAACTGCATCAAAAGCGTCTCGGCTCATCTCTATAATGCCACTCGCAACAGCCACACGAGTTGTCAAATCCTTATCGGATACATCAACCATTTTAGGACGGTCTTTTTCATCTAAGTGAGTTAAATTCATTGCTTCTCTTATTTTTTTGCTTAATTATAGCAGGGAAAAGTTTACATTCGCGCTAAAGCCTCGTTGATTTCTTCAGCTTCATACAATTTTTTAGATACTGCTACAATAATAGAAACATGACCTAAATAGCTTCAAAAGAGCGGGATTAGGCAAAATTTCTTTAGAGAACTTTCAATAGAAAATTCTCTAACGCACTAGCAGTATTGAAGAGTTGCTTATTTGAAAGGTTTTTTCAAATCTTTTTCTATTGCTCCAGGAACAGTAGCTATTTTCATAAATTCGCTCATTGAAAGCTGTGGATAACTCACTGCAATATAATATTTTGCGTTTAGTGCTTTAGCTTCCCCATTCTCAATTAAAATACAGTATGGTAAAATATTTGAATTTTGGGTTCCTATTTTTTTAACAAACTTAGATGTTTTTTTGCCAAGTGCGCACCCATAGAGTGTGCTAGTATCAGAAATTTTTAGCTTAAAGATAACATTTTTACCTTTTTTATAGTTATCTACTTTCGTGATTAGTTCAGCTTGGTCACCTTTACCTAAAATATCTACATCTTCATAATAAGGCATTCCCATCATAAAATGATACCCTGCAAGATCGCTATATTCCCATTTGTCTTCAGAATCTTTTAGTCCAGGAAACGCTTTGTTCAGTGAAGCTAAGATTTTTACTGCTACTTGATGAGTATAATCAGCTTGCATAAACGCTTTCGTGAAATATACAGGGTTGGTAATTGAAATTTGTTTGCGCTCTTTATCAACTAAAAGACGTAAAACAGAAGCAAACCCTCTCCCTTTTTTTGCACCTTCATTTTTTAAGGCATTATTTGTAAAAACAAGGGTTTTGCCTTTTTTAAAGGATTTATACTCCGCCAAAACATCAAATCCTGCATTTTTAAGCGTCTCAGAAGCTGTCTGTACATCCATATACGCACCTACTAAGTAGGTTGCAACATCACCTTCAGGCTCACTTGCTTGTGCAACTATCGATTTAGAACTGCACCCTGTTAATGTTAATAGTAAACTTACCACCAATACAAGAAAGATTTTTTTCATATTTTTTTAGCCCCTAGTTCTAACATAATACCGATAATTTCTTTGTCAATCTTATCAATAAATTTAAGCTTTTTAGCATCTTTTATGCCTAGTACAGTTTTCCAGTTTTGTAAAGTCGGCATACCAATATGAAGCACATTTTTGTCTTTTTCAATATACATATACATCGAACATGGTGCGAACACTCCAGCATCTGGGCGACCTTTATTAAATACATTGTATGAAAAAACAAAATGACAAAGTGAATATACCCAATACGCATCATAACGACTAAAGTCTTGCTCTAAATCTTCATAAGTTTCAACATAATTTTTATATCCAGCAATGATATAATTGTTTTCTTCAAATTTTTCTTCAAATTTTTCTTGAAATTCATCTATAAAGTCATCAAGTTCATCAGAACGATCAAAAGTGTATTCGAATTTCATCATAGATTCGGCTGGCACCGCATCAAAACCAACTCCAATAACTTTTCCACCAATTTCTTTTTCGACTAACGCATCTATTGGCTTGAATGACTGTATAAATTCTTCGCGAATTTTTTTATCTTTTACTCCAACTATATCTAGCATTACCTCAGGCTTGATATGACCTACAAATGTTCTAGTATCATTTTTTTCTTTATAAATATGAAGATTAAATGGACTAAAACCACCTATCTCAGGAGATTTTAATAGTAAGGTTCTAACAGCTTCATCATTTGAAACTGAAAAGAATCCAAGATTATCTAATGTAATCTTAAAATCAGGATCATAGGCAGGATTATCTTTTCCATCTATTTTTGCCTTACTATACTTTTCAAGATAAGCATCGTGAATTCTTTCATGTGGATCAGACAAAACAAAACCAACCTCCTCAGCTTTTTCATTTATCATAACATTATACTTATCTTCAACATCTTGTGTTGTTACATTAAAACGAATCCCATCTGCACTTATAGCCATTGTTGCCGCTAAACTAAGTGTCATAATACCTGATAACAATCTATTATACATAAAAACCCTTTTTGTATCACTAAGCTTTATTTTTACACTCTTACATGTAAGAACTTAATTAATATGTGATAATTTTAACATAATTATTTTATAGGATCACTTTTATTCTTAAACTAAAGAATACAATGTGTAGTAGTGTAAATATACTTCACATTTTTTTCACTATTACAAACTTAAGATATCTTAAAGCACGCAAAGCTTGACTATTGAATTAATTTGTGATATCTATTTGAGTAGAAATCGCCCTAAGGCGATTGTAATTTATTGGCTTTCTTAGAAACCTACATTTACTGCTACACTAAAAGCAGATTGTGCGTGAGTAACATTTGCTGAAGAAGCAACTAGTGTTTCTGCTGGTGCCCCCGCACCAAGCATTTGAGCCTGAGTCATAGCTGATGTGTCATATGATAAACTCACTTCTGGTGAATACACATAAGCTACATCGAAAGAGATTCTGTCGCTAACACTCAATGAACCACCAAGAGTATAGTGATCTTCAATAATTGCAGGAAAACCAGCAGTGTTAAAGAAGTTTAGTACTGCACCTTTATAATTTACTGGACCTTGAGGTGTTAAGCCAGCTGCTCCATTTTGCTCTACAACTGGATTATTAGAATGATTATAACCTACACGGAGTGCCCAACTTTTAGCCTTAAACTCATAACCTAAAGCAATTACATTTTGGTCTTCCCAACCAAAATCTTCATAGCCTCTTGCTGATGCCCACTTAATATTCTTATAATCTAACGCTAAAGTATTTCCAGCGACTGCATATGAAATCCCTAGTCCCATTTCAGCTGGTTGCTCCAAATGATCATCAAAACCTTGTAAACCAAAATTTTGTGTTGCACTAGAAATCTGATTTGCATATTGCATATCAATTGCCGATTTATATACAGCACCTACACAAAAGCCTGATATTTCATATGCCAAACCTAGCTCATAACCAAATCCTAAGTCACTCGATGTTGCAGGACCTGTATTAACGTTTCTAGGAGCCATTGCGCCTTTTCCGTCTGGAGCCATAAAATAAGAACCATTATTATAAGACATTCCTAGTGCGCCGTACTGAATCACTGGAGCAACACCAATGCTAAAACCGTCTGTTCTATATGCTAATGGCAAGGTAAATTTCATTAGCTGCAAGGCTGTAGCCAATTGATAAGTCCCGTTCATAGTTCCAACATAAGCATTATTTGATCCATCTGGAGATGGCTTAGTAGCTGGTCCATTTGAAAAAAGAGCTGTATCTTTTTTGTAATCAACGCCCATACCGGCTGTCCCAAACATTCCAAGACCCCATGAAAAGTTATCATTTACATCATATGAAAACGCAACCGATGGAATTAAGTTCATATCTGCAGCGCTATCTTCAAAGCCAGCGCCATTAGGCTGAGGCTGAGTCATCTCTCCTTTAAATGCAACTTTGGGCATAAAAATAGTTCCACCAAATGTAACTTCATTGCCTCTAACTAACGCTGCATTAGATAATGCAGATTGCGCACCATTACTAATTGAGATACTTGCACCACCCATACCAGCTGATTTAGCAGAAAGCGATATCATATTATCACCATTTGTTGCAAATACTGATGTTGCACTTAGGACTAAAGCTACACTCACAGATAATTTGATTGAATATGTCATATATTTCCTTTATATTTTAAACTTTTAATACCTAGAGTATTGTATGCGGTTATACATGTAGTTAAACTTAAACAATAAAACTGCGGAAATGAGTATTTATTATATATATAAATAAAAGTAATATATAAAGTTGAAGCAAAATTATGCAATAGAAAACTCAAGAAAGCCCTAGAGCTCAAGTATAGACACTACTTGTTGCTTTCTGTTACATAATTCAGATTTAAAAATAAGAAATAAGTATAGCAAAATAACTATTTTTTTCTAATCATTAGGCTTGATAAAATTTATCACACTTTTATCAAAAAATATCAGATTGTGAAGTAAAGTAACATATTAGAGATGCTAGACAAGATATACATTCCATAAATAAATGAAGAAATAAGTAAAAATAAAAGAATTATAGTTAAAGTCAAAAAAAGAAAAAGCAAGATAAAAAAC
>CAMZLS010000138.1 GCA_947311765.1 uncultured Helicobacteraceae bacterium | reverse complement strand
CTGTTTATACTCAAACTATCTTTATGCTATTTTCTTCATTATCTCACTCCAATTGCAAAATCTGGTACAGAATCGGGAATGATTGTTGTTGGTTTTTTGCTCACCATTTGTCAATTTTTTCACTCTATTTGTTACTTAAAATAACTATCTTTTTAAACATCTTCTTTTCCTTTTTTTGTTTTAAATTTTATTTTGCTACTCAAACTGACAATGCTCCATCTTCCAATTTCTAAATATAACAATTATCCCTTTTGTATCTGGTTTATTTTTGGTGTATTGTTCTATCTGCTCTTTTGCTTCTTGGAGCTTTTTATCTATCTTTTCATCTTTTGAGAGATATTTAAGTTCTATTATATAGTTTGGCAGTTTCTCTGGTATATTTGGTGATGGGGTTAAAGTTATATCTGCATACCCTTTGTTTAACTCCACTTCACTTCCGACTACAAACACACCACTTAGTGAAAATAGAGCTATAAGATACCCTTTTATAAACTGCTCCCCATCTATAAAATCTCTAATAGAGGAGTTTTCATCTAAACTTTTCGCAAAATAATGAAATACATCAAGTTTGTTTTGATAGGCTAACCTAACAAGTGTTAGATTAAACTCTTCAGTATCTATTTTAAACATCTGCGTTACTTTTAAAGAGTTTTGTAAAAACTCTGCAACTATGGTTCTCATCGTTTGATTTGGTATTTTTAGTCTTAATTCCCCAAATTTAAAACTATCTATTGTGATATATCCTAGATAATATAATAATGATTTAAAGTTTTCACTCTGAATAGCCTCGTGAGCTCCAAAGCTCTCATGTATCTTTGTTGTAGTTATGTATCCTGTTTGAAATAGCTCTTTTAAAACCGTGAAGTTTCCATTGAGTCTGTTGTTCTCTTCTATGAGGTATCTTAGTTTTGTGTAGTCACTTCTTACATTTATATCTACTAAATCATTTGGAGGTTGGTTTATTTGAAGATAACTATCTACATAATAAAAAACCATATCAGTATTGTAGATACTTTGTGTTATATTTTTTGAAAAGATATAGTTGTTATACCGCTTATCAACTAACTCTTGCTCCTCTTTATCAAAATCTAAATTGTAATACTCTACTAACTCTTTATACTCATCTTTTGTAACACCTACGATAGTGTTAAATAGTGGTACATTTGTGATGTTTTTACCAATGTTACTTCCACTTGTTACATCAAAGAGTGCTAGTGGGGATACACCTGTAAAAAACATTCGCTTTAGTGGTGAGTCGTTTTGATTTGTAAGGGCTTTTAGAAGTTTGAAAAACTCTTTATAGATAGCCTCTTTACTTGCTACCATATTTTGGTATAGCACTTTATCGTTTACTAAGATATTGTTCATAAAGTTGTCGTATTCGTCGATTATTATGTAAACCTTTATATCTTTGTATCTCTTCTCTAATTGCTCAAAGACGATGTTTAAATTTTCATGAGCTGGTAAATTTTGAATATCAATTTGAATATCAATATTGTAAATATCTAAAAAAGTATCAATTTTTCTATTGCAATAGTTACTAAAATTCTTATTCACATCACCCATGGTGCTCACTGCACTAAAATCAAACTTAAGTACATGGTAAGCGTGTTTCTCTTTTGTGGGATGGCTATAGATATGAGTACCTTTAAACAACTCCCAATCCTCTTCCCACCTAACATTGTAGTAAAAATCAAGCATATTTAAAAACAGACTCTTACCAAATCTTCTAGGACGGATTAGATATAAAAATCTTCCATAATCTTCATAATTTTTCTATAAATGCTGTTTTATCAATATAATAAAAATTTTCATTTAAAACTGCTTTAAAATCACTTATTCCATAAGGTATCTTTTTCATTACTTCACTCCAATAGGAAAATCATTTCCCGTTATATTACTTAAAATAACTATCATTTTAAACATTTTCTTCTCCTTTTTCTCTTATCTCTTATTCTCACGAAGAGCGTGGGAACGAGTGGAGACTTGCCATCATCTGTTTCATTGACTCAATAATATCATCTTTATTGTAACCTTGCACTTAATTAATCCATAAGGGTCGTCCATAAGGGTCGGGTTATAACTATAACTAAAAAAACTCTGCCTTGAGAGTGAATTTTTTGTATCTATGGTTTTTAGAGGTATCCATAAGCTTATAAGAGTAAAATTGCATCTATAAACGGAGATATTAGAATGCAAAAATATTTAAAAAATCAGATAGCTGCTTCCGCGGCAACAAAAGAGAAAATCTTAAAAGATGAAAATTTACTCAAAATTATAGAAGATGTAGCCAATAAATGCGTCAATGTCTATAAAAATAGTAAAAAGACTATGATAGCCGGCAATGGTGGCTCAGCGGCAGATGCCCAGCATATCGCAGCGGAACTTGTAGGGCGGTATGGGTTTGATCGTCCTTCACTGCCTTCACTTGCGCTTACAACAGATACATCAAACCTCACCGCAATAGGCAATGATTATGGTTATGATAAAGTCTTTTCTCGTCAACTAGAGGGGATGGGGCAAGAGGGTGATCTTTTTATCGGGATCTCTACTTCTGGTAACTCTCAAAATGTTATCAATGCCTTTGCTAGCGCAAAAGAAAAAGGTATAACAACAGTTGCTTTAGTGGGTCGTGATGGTGGTAAAATGGCCGCGATGGCTGATTTTGCGATCGTTATCCCTTCAGACGATACGCCACGGATACAAGAGTCGCATATCTTGATAGGGCATATACTCTGTGATGTGATTGAGAAAGAGATATTTGGTGACGGTGTTGGCAAATAAAGCGCTCTTTTTAGACCGTGATGGTGTGATAAATGAAGACCACGGCTATATTTACAAGCCTGAGCAGTTTTACTTTATAGAAGGCATTTTTGATCTATGCAAACAGTATCAAGACCAAGACTATCTCATCATCATAGTGACTAATCAATCAGGCATTGCACGAGGTTTTTACAGTGAAGAAGAGTTCTTACATGCAAGCCAATGGATGCGTGAGCAGTTTCAAAAAAATGGCGTAAATATCACCCATATCTATCACTGCCCCCACCATCCAGAGATTACAGGTTCATGCCGATGTCGCAAGCCTAGTGCAGGAATGCTTTTAGATGCACAAAAAGAGTATGATATAGATATGAAAAATTCACTCATGATTGGCGACAAAGAGCGAGATATTGAAGCGGCTATCGGGGCTGGGGTAGAAGATACTATCTTATTTGTGCATGAGCAAAATCCTCAAACAAAAGCCAAGCGTGTTATATGCAGATACAGTGAGCTATTATGCTGATATTAAACACAGGTGGAACATTTAACAAACGCTATAACCCTATTAGCGGTGAGCTAGAAGTTCCCTATGACAATATGGCAGTAGAGGCTATCTTAGAAGCCTTACATGTAAGCGAGCAACCTCTAGCAGGAGCGGTCTATAAAGACTCCCTAGAGATTACGCCAGAGGATAGAAAAATGATGGCAGGAATTATCTTACAATCAACAGAAAAAGCCTTTGTTGTGGTGCATGGAACAGACACGATGCACTTAAGCGCCGCTCTTCTTGATGCACTTGTAGAAGATCAGGCAGTCATCTTTACGGGAGCTATGGTGCCTTTTTCTATCGACCCAGTTGAAGCAACTGCCAATCTTGCAATGGCAATAGGTTTTGCCAAAAGTGAGCCTCCAAAGGGAGCGTATATCTGTATGAACGGTGAGATTCTCCCTCATGACAAGTTAGTAAAAAATAGAGCTATCGGAGTGTTTGAGCGTGTCTAAAGTTGCTTGTGCTCACTGCCAGTTAGAATTTTCCAAAGAGGTGATGATAGTTGAGGATGAGCACTATTTTTGCTGTAAGGGTTGTCAAGGTATCTATCATCTGCTGAGCGATGAAGGTCTTGATACTTTTTATGATAAAGTCGGCAGTACAAAATTAGCCCCACCAACACAGCAGTACGAAAAAAGTGAGAACTTCAATAGTCCAGCATTTTATGAGCGTTTTGTTACATGTAACAGTGATGGCTTTAGCGAAATCTCTTTAGTTATAGAGGGTATTCACTGCGCGGCATGTATCTGGTTGAATGAAAAAGCTTTGCAGAAGATGGAGGGTATTGTCGAGGTGAGCATCAACTTCACTACAAATAAGGCGAAAATTACCTGGGCAGATGAGGTACTAAAGCTCTCAAATATTATAGATATGATACGCGCTATCGGCTATGATGCCTTCCCTTATGATGCCTCTTTGCAAGAAGCACACGCAAATAAAGAGCGTAAGGATTACTATCTTCGTATGGCTGTTGCTGGCTTTGCTTTGATGAATATGATGTCCATCTCCTTTGCGCAGTATCATGGCTACTTCTCAGGCATAGAGGCTGATATCGTAACTATCTTAAATGTAGGCGAGTGGGTTCTTGCAACGCCTGCACTTTTTTACAGTGGATGGGTCTTTTTTAAGGGTGCGTACTTTGGTATGAAAAACAAGATTGTCAATATGGACATACTTGTAGCCACGGGAGCGCTTCTTACCTATTTTTACTCTATTTATATTACAGTTTTTGGACTTGGAGAGGCCTATTTTGATTCGGTGACGATGATTATTGCCTTTGTTCTTTTTGGAAAATTTCTGGAGGTCTTGAGTAAAAAGAGTGCAGTAGATACGCTTGATGTGATGAGTAAACATGTGCCTACTGAAGTGAGTATTATTGATGGTGAGAGCGTTAAAAGTATCGGGGTCAATGATGTTAAAGTTGGCGATATAGTTCTCTTGCAAAATGGCGAAAAAGTGGCACTTGATGGTGTTCTTATAGAGGGTGAGGGGAGTTTTGATGAGTCAAGCTTGAGTGGTGAGAGTGTGCCAATTCCTAAAAAAATCAGTGATAAAATCATCAGTGGAACCCTAAGCATTGACGCTTCGATTCGTTATAGGGTTGAGAAAGATTTTGCACACTCAACACTAGCAAGTCTTATCGCAATGCTAGAGAACTCTATGAGCAAAAAACCTCGCATAGAACAGCTGGCAAATCGTCTGTCAGAATATTTTTCATCTACAATTTTGATTTTTTCCCTTCTGACATTTATACTCTGGTGGTTCTGGCCTCACGATTTTGATACCGCTTTTATGGTGGGAATCTCAGTGATTATTATCGCTTGTCCGTGCGCGCTAGCCTTAGCAACACCTGTCGCAACCTTAGTTGGTTTAGGCTTGGGAGCAAAACGAGCTATCTTGTTTAAAGAGGCGGCGCAACTAGAGACGATGGCAAAAGTAACAAGCATACTCTTTGATAAAACAGGTACACTCACAGAGGGAAAACCAAGAGTAGTAGATGTGCATTGGATGGATGCGGATGTGGATAAAAAGCTTATCTTTGCCCTAGTGAAAAGCTCAAAACATCCCATCTCTCAAGGAGTAGCAGAGTATTTAGATGAAGAGAACACTCTCTTGCTTGATGAGGTCAATACGCTCACTGCTAGGGGCATGGTAGGACGCTATCAGGGAAAAATTCTACTTGGTGGCAATAGTGCTTTGATGAAAGATAATGCTATTACATGCAAGGATGATTACTTAAGCAGTGCCTTCTATTTTGCTATTGATAATGAACTCAAAGTCGTATTTGAGTTAAAAGATCAGGCAAAAAAAGATGCCAAAGAGAGTATCGCTTACTTTAAAAAGCAGGGTCTTGAGCTTATTATGCTTACGGGTGATCATGAAAATGTTGCCAAGGAGATAGCAGATGAGATAGGCATAGAGAGTTATCAAAGCGACATGACACCAGAGTCAAAAGAGGCATATCTCGTACAGCTACAAAACCGAGATAAAAAAGTGATGATGATAGGCGATGGGGTCAATGATATCTTAGCCTTAGCTCGCGCGGATATCGGTATCGCCATGGGAAGTGGAAGTGATATCGCCATAGATGTGAGTGATGTTGTGCTGATGCACGACTCTCTAACCTCTTTAAAAGAGGCATATAAAATCTCCAAAACAACCTACGCACTTATTAAGCAAAACCTTGGTCTCTCTTTGGTGTATAATGCCATTACGATACCATTAGCAATGGCAGGATATATTATCCCACTCGTTGCTGCCGTTTCCATGTCTGTGAGTTCGCTCTTGGTCGTAGGAAATTCGATGCGCATACGCTACAGTTGGAAGAGGAAGTAAAATGGATAGTTGGGTAATAGCAATGATGCTAGGGGTATCAATTTTTTTAGGCTCCATAGCTCTTGTGGCGTTTTTATGGGGTATCAAAAGTGGTCAATTTGATGATGAAGAGAAGTTTCGCTCTCAAGCACTCTTTGATGGAGAAGATGCACTTAATGATGCAGCCAATCAAGAACGCAAAAAAGAGGCACTGAAAAAAAAGCATTATTCGCCTGAATAATGAACTCATTCTCTCACAAGAATACGGAAATAATAGCAATAAAAGTCGCCTCCACCTCTTCAAGATATGTCACTCAATCACTTTGTTTGTGAAGAAAAAATGTCTGAATACAAGATTGCTCTTCAAACTCTTCAGGATATCGGTTATAATTTCGCATGGCATATATCACTCTCAGCCGAAAGGCTTTTTTTCATAATCTCAATATTATAACCGCGCAAGTCGGAGATACCTCTAAAATTGCACTTGTTTTAAAAGACAATGCGTATGGACATGGACTTTTAGAGATAGCAACTTTGGCGCAAGAGTACGGCATCACTAGAGCAGTTGTACGCTGTAATGTTGAAGCGCAGATGATAGAGCATCTTTTTTCTTATATCTTAGTTTTAGATGATATCGCCCAAGAAAAGTCTGATATTGTCCGTCATAGTATCAATTCGCTTGAGCAGATAGGCAGATTTGCCAAAGGTTCTCTTGTAGAGTTAAAAGTAGATACGGGGATGCACCGTAACGGTGTAGCAGTGGATGAGGTAGAGAAGGCTTTAGAACTGATAGAACAACATTCGCTTACATGTAAGGCGATATTTACCCATTTTCGCAGTGCAGATACGCTTAGTTCAGAGTGGTTTTGGCAGAAAAAAATCTTTCAAAAGATACAAGAAAAGTATCAAAACAGAGGCTTTGACTTTCACAGTGCCAACTCAGCAGGAACATTTCGCTCTACTACATGTAAAGAAGATATGATACGAGTCGGTATCGCTGCGTATGGCTGTTTGGAACTTGATACAGCTTTTGAGCAGCCAAACTTGCAACCCGTTTTATCACTTATCGCCCAAAAACAGACAACAAGACTTCTTAAAGCATCACAACATGTGGGCTACAACGCTACATGTAAAGCAGAAGAAGATACGCTTGTGAGCACCTATGATGTAGGCTACGCCGATGGTCTTTTGAGAAGCGCATCAAACAGGCATGTCACACCAAATGGCTCTAGGATTTTAGGACGCATCTCTATGGATAATGTTACGCTTACATGTAAGGATGAAGAGATTGTTATCTACAACAATGCAAATGAGTATGCAAAAACAGCAGATACTATCGGGTATGAGGTTTTAACAAGATTGGCTTCTTATCTTGAACGCAAGGTTGTATCTTGATTTATTTGATATGATGTATTTTTTTATTGCTTAGCAGATTTTTCCAACGACAAGATAGATTAAATCAATTGTGCTACAATTAGTACAATTACAATACTAAGGAAAACAACAATGCTCCCAAGTGAACAACTCGAACAAATGTTGACTCAAGAAATTGCACCAGATTTAGAAGATTTTATTGACGATCTTTTTGAGAAGATTGCTAATAATAAAGAAGCGACGCAAGAGGATAAGGATGCTTTAAAAGAGGCGCAAGACTTGCGTGAAGATTTTAAAGAGATGTATGATGAGCTTCAAGCGGGTGAGATGGATGAAGATGAGTGTTTAGATGTTCTTGAAGAGCTCATAGAGATGCGTCAAGAAGAGGACGAAAAAGAGTAAATGAGTTCTAGTTTTTGAGTGCGTGATAGTTTTTTGATAGCGTACTCACGCTTACTTGCCTCGCTTCTATTGAGAGCGATTTCGCTATAACTTATAACTACGGGTCTTCGTGAGCGTGTATATTTTGCCCCTTTTTCGCAATGGTTATGCTCTTGAAGCCTTTTTTCTAGGTCGGTGGTGATGCCTGTGTAAAGAGTGCCATCCTTACATGTAAGGATATAAACATAGTAGTTCATAATGATAACTCATTAGCTTTAAAATGAATTGCTTCAGCCTGAGTAATATCCTTGTAGAACAGGGGACTGTCTAGGTCTGTATATCTGATAGTATGCGGATACTCCATGGCAAGTTGCGCCGTAGCTTTGATGGAGCAGGGATCTTCAAGCATAGAACCCATCATACAAGTAATATTTTTTGCTTCACAATGCTCGATAATCTCTCGTGCCTTAGAGATACCGCCATATTTCATCAGTTTAATATTTATCATATCAGCAGCTTTCATCTTTAAAACTTCTCTCGCGTCATCTAAGCTAAAAGCAGATTTATCCGCCAAGATAGGGATAGGGCTCTTACATGTAAGCCTTGCCATGCCCTCTATAAGTGCTACTAAAAGACAGAGCATAGTATCGGCGATTTTTTCGGCTCCATAAGCGATAAATGCGATGATAAGTAAATAAATAAGTGAAAAATTTTGCATATCTCATTGTATCATAAGCTATCGTGTGTCATCATCTTTTTTACTAAGGACATACGATAATGGCAAAATATATACTACTTGATACCGAAACAACAGGAACAGCAGAAGAAGACCGTGTTATTCAGCTTGGCTACATTGTCTTAGAGGGCAAAAAAGAGACAAAGGTTTATAATGAGTTTTGCTCATCTGAGCGTCCTATCTCTTTTGGAGCCATGGAGATTCATGGTATCACTCCTGAGATGATTGAGGGTAAGCCACCGTTCAGGGAGATGAGGGCATATAAAGAGCTTGAACTTCTTAATGACTCTAGCAACTATATGGTTATTCATAATGCCCCTTTTGATTTAGGTATGCTTAGTAAAGAGGGCTTTACATGTAAGATGAAACTGATTGATACCTTGCGATGTGCGAAACATATTTTTGATGATTCAGAAGCACATCGTTTACAGTTTTTTCGTTATAAAATGGGACTTTATAAGCATGAAAAAGCAGAGGCAGATGCCCTCGGTATTGAAGTGAAAGCACATGATGCTATTGGAGATGTTTTAGTGATGAAACTCTTTTTAAGTAAGCTTCGTGAGGCAGTTCAAGAGAAATTCCCAGGGGTAAATCCTGTAGAAAAACTTGTTGAATTGACCCAGCAACCTGTACTTATAAAAACCTTTCGTTTTGGAAAATATCGAGGTAAAAAGATAGCAGATATTGCTGTTGAAGACGCAGGTTATCTTCGTTGGATGCAAGGAAATATGGATTTAGATGAGGATATGAAATATACGCTAGCTCAATTGATACACTCTTGATATATTTTCTTGATATAATTTAGAGTTGATAATTTATAAGGTCTATTAATGAATGAAATGCAACTCACAGAGATAGAAGAAGAGGCACTTAAGTTATCTCTTCTTTATGTAGAAGATAATATAGATGCACGCACCTCTACACTGCTTATTCTTGAACAGTTTTTTCAAGATATTGATATTGCGGTTGATGGTCAAGATGGTTTTGAGAAATTTCAATCAAAAAAATACAATCTTATTATGACTGACATCAATATGCCACGACTAAACGGAATTGAAATGATTCGTTTGATTCGAAAAGTAGATATGGCAGTTCCTATTTTGGTTCTCTCTGCGTATAATGAACAAAACTTTTTCACCGATGGTATCAAAGCTGGTATTGAGGGCTATCTTCTCAAGCCCATTGATATTGGGCAGTTTATGGATATTATGGCTCGTGTTATTGAGCGTATTCGGCTTCGACGAGAGAATGAAGCGTATAAAAACAACCTTGAAGCGATGGTGAAATCACAAACAAAAGAGATTGAAGTAAAAGCACAGCGTCTTTACTATCAAGCTCTGACTGATCAGCAAACTAAGCTTTATAATTCTGCAATGTTAGGGAAAATTTTAGACAAATCTTCTTACAATTTTTTAATATTTCTTGATATTGTCAATTTTGGCACGATAAATAAGCAATATGGCAAAAAATTTGGTAACGATATTTTAAAAGCAACGGCAAGAGCATTAGAAAAAAATCTTAAAAATGATATGCGTCTGTTTAAAATAGAGTCAGACCGCTTTGCAATTCTTTGTAAAAAGGCTGATGAAAAAGATGTTGCAGAGTTTTCAAAGCAGATTATCGCCTTTTTTGATATGACAAACCTTCTAGTCAATGATAATGAAATCAATATAAACTTTACCATTGGTGCAGCAGCTATAAAAGATGGAAATGATTCTCTTATGGATTGTGAATACGCACTTGATTGGGCAAAACGATTAGGTCGTAGAATCTACTACATTTTTGAATCTGATAGTAGCCCAATGCAAAATGAGTATGAGATGATTCAGTGGCTCAATCGTACAAAATATCTTATTGCTGAAAATAAGATAGAGCCTTTCTTTCAAGCGATATTTGACCTCAAAACAGAAAAAATTATCAAATATGAGGTTCTAGCGCGCGCAGTTGATGGTGAGAATGTTTATGCACCCTACCTCTTTTTGGGTGCAGCAGAACGCTTAGGACTTTTAACTTCCATCACAAAAATCATGGTAAATAAAAGTTTTGCTTTTTTTGCAAAAAATGAGCATCACTTTTCTATCAATATAACACAACACGATCTTCTTGAAGATGAATTTTATGATTTTTTAATGGCTAAAATTGAGCATTATGGTATAGACCCTACTCGTGTAACTTTTGAAATTCTTGAAGGCATTACTATGGGTGTTGATAGTGATGCTATTGTAAAAAAACTCAATAAACTCCAAGCGTATGGCTTTTTATTGGCGGTAGATGATTTTGGCGTTGAAAATTCCAATTTTTGTAGGCTTTTAAAGATGGAGTTGGATTTTATTAAAATAGATGGCATTTTTATTAAAAATATTGCCAATTCCAAAAAAGATGAAAATATTGTGCGCGCCATCGTAAGCTTAGCAAAAACCTTAGAGATAAAAACAGTAGCAGAATTTGTAGAAAATCAAGAAATTATGGATAAAATAAAAGAGTGTGGGGTAGATTATGCCCAAGGATATCATATCGGAAAACCAAAAAATAGATTATTGGAGCCATAATGCCACAGGAGCAAAGGGAGAGTATTTCAGTAAGATTTTTTTTAGGCAGTCATGAGTTTAGTGATGATGAATATGTTTTAAAATATAAGATGATTACGCTCTCCGTTTTACTAAATATAATGATTATAGCAGTGAGTGCCATGGGGCTTTTTTGCTACTATAACGGAAATATGACGCAGGCATATGCTGATGTTTTTCTAGTTAGCTCTTTTGTCATTGGAGCTATTGCTCTTCGCTTTAGTAAGAGAAGTTATAAGTTTATCTCAAGAGCGGTTTTGTTTATCGCTTTAGGATTGGCTACGACACAACTACTATGGTATCCTGAGTCAGAAAGCCGTGTTATCTGGTTTAGCACGACAGTGTATGTAGGTTTTTTTCTTTTAGATAGGCGTGAGGGTTGGTTTTGGATCTCTACTATCATTTTGGGACTCTTGGGTCTGTATTTTTATAAACCGAGTATTGTCGGTTTAACGCAGTTTGAATTTGCAACTTTTGTGCTCAACCTTGTTATGATAGCTATTTTATTAAATTGGTATGAAGTTATTAAAGAAAAAGCATACGAAGCACATATTCATCATAATCAAGAGCTAGAAAAGAGTGTATTGGAAAAGACACAAGAGCTACAAAGACTTAATGCAACACTCTACCATCGTGTTGATGAAGAGATAGATAAAAATAGAGACAAAGAGAAGCAGATGATTCATCAATCTCGTTTAGCGCAGATGGGTGAAATGATAAGCATGATAGCACACCAATGGCGTCAGCCACTTGCAGCTATCTCTGCAACAGCTTCTGCCTTGCAACTTAAAATTGCGCGAAAGCGTTATGATGAAGAAGCTTTTCTCTCAAGTGTTAAACAGATTAATGAATATTCGCAACATCTCTCTTCGACTATTGATGACTTTAGAAATTTCTTTAGCACAAATAAAGAGAAAAGTCTCTTTTCGTTTAAAGAAGTTGTAGAAGGCTCATTAAGTATAATTAAAACCTCTTTAGAAAATAAAAATATAAAAATGAGCACTGAAATTCTTCATGATGAACCAATTTTTTCTTATCCAAATGAAATTCGCCAAGTTATCTTAAATTTACTGAAAAATGCAGAAGATATTTTACTAGAAAAGAAGATAGAAAATCCCCATATTCATATTCGCGTAAGTCATCTTGGTCCCATGATGATACTAGAAATAGGTGACAATGGCGGAGGTGTTCCTGATGCTATTAAAGATAAGATTTTTGACCCATATTTTACAACAAAAGAGAAACGCGATGGGACAGGTTTGGGTCTATATATGTCTAAAACGATTGTAGAAGATCACTGTGGTGGAAAACTCAATGTTTATAATTCTAAGTATGGGGCAATATTTGAAATCTCATTAAGAAAAACAACTTAGAGTAAATTAAAAGTATTCATACTGTATCAGATGGCTATAATACAGTATGAATTTAGCACAACTGAAAAACCAATCCATACTGCTTCTTGGTAAAACACGCGCTCTGAGTGGGGATGAATTTGAAAAACTTTTAGGTATCTACAACATTGCATGTAAGCGTCATTTTGATAGCTCAGTTTCACTGATTATAGAGGGTCGGATGATGAGCCCGACAGATCAAGATGAGCGTGATAGACTCTATGAAGAGGGTGCGCGTTTTGAGGACATAGACACCCTAGAAAAATCGCTATGCCAATCACTCAATCCTGACGTGATTATGATGAGTCTAAAACTCTCAAATGACCAAGAGCGACTACAAAGTTTTCTGCAAAATCCCTATATCGATAATACTTTCTTTTTAAAACTGCTGACACTATATCGCTGGAGTGGAGAGAGTTTTTTTGAGAATGATGCCAATCGTGATGTGACAGCTGCGCTTATTCGCAGATTTTATAAAAATATAGAAAAAAATCACAATGTAGAGTATGCCAATACAGGCTTAGTCCATCTCTTAACACAAACAGATGATGCCCCTCTTGTTGATCTTATCGCTTCACTAGAGCCAATCCAATATGCTATTAAAAAAGGTTCTGATAATGCAACGCTAAAGATTTTACAGCGTCTCGCTCTGCACCCGCTTACATCTGATACACTCTTACTTAAGATGATGCGTTACGCAAATAGCGCCCTTATCAGCCTTATCGCCTCACGGGAGCCACTCTCAAAAGTTTTGCAAGAGAAGTTGATAGATAGCACAGATGATGAGGTCTTAGAGAGCTTAAGTTGTAACGCTTCACTAGAGATAAGATATGCAAAAGTGCTACTTCAAAAAGAGAGCTACCGTGAGAATATACTCTTACATGTAAGGCTCAACAGAGAACTGTTTGAACACTATAAAGAGAGTTATGCTTTGAGCTTAGCACAAAATAAGAGCTTACATGCAAGCATGCAAGAGCTACTTTTTAGTATGAATAGTGATGCTATAAATATGCTATTGGCTTCAAACCCTCTCCTTTCACAAGAGATTATTGCTCAGATGATAGATTTTAAAGATGAAAAACTTCTTAATATTTTAATAAGCAATCCGCAACTCTCTAGCGAACAGTTGGAGCAATTTATAGAAAATCCCGCCTTACATGTAAGCCTAGCACACAATGAAAAATGTAGCTCAAAACTCTTAGAGATACTCAGCAGTTCTCACAACCCAGAGGTACTTTTAGCCTTAGCAAAAAATCCCTCTACACCCGTAGATATTCTCTTTCAACTCCAACTTGATTCACGATTTAAGAGAGCCGTACAAGAAAACAGCGCCTTTGGCAAACATATACAAACTCAAAATTTAGGATGGTTATGAGAGCACTTGAGATAATTCAGACCCTAGAAGCTATGGTAGCACAAAAAATCCCTGCCTTTGTATGGGGAGCACCAGGTATTGGAAAATCTTCCATAGTCAAGCAGATTGCTACAAAAAACAGTTTAGATTTTATAGACTTACGCCTCTCTTTGCTCGATCCGACAGACCTCAAGGGTATCCCTTTTTATGACGCCGCAACACACCGTGCTCTGTGGGCACCTCCCGCATTTTTACCCACTTCAGGAAAAGGGATTTTGTTTTTAGATGAGCTAAACTCCGCCCCTCCAGCCGTTCAAGCTTCTGCGTATCAGCTTATCTTAGACCGTCAAATCGGTGAGTATATACTTCCCGAGGGTTGGGCGATTATCGCAGCAGGAAACCGTGAAAATGATAGAGGCGTGGTCTATAAGATGCCCTCTCCTTTGGCAAATCGTTTTGTGCATCTACAGATGCAGGTCAATGTAGAAGATTGGCGCGCTTGGGCATTTACATGTAAGATAGATAAGCGAATTATCGGCTATATCTCTTATAAAAAAGAGGATCTCTTTAACTTCGATGCGAGTCAGTCTCAAAAGAGTTTTGCCACGCCACGAAGTTGGGAATTTGTTGATGCTATCTTAAAAAGTGATATGCAAGAATCTTTGCTCCTTAATGCTATCGGTGGAGCTATCGGCAAAGATTTAGCAGTCAATTTTCTCTCCTTTGCAAAAGTGATGCACCGCCTCCCTAATATTGAAAAGATTTTAAGCACAGGCAAGGGTGAGTACCCCGAAGCCGTTGATGTGCTCTATGCACTGAGTGCTGGATTGGTTTCTCACTTTTTATACGAGCCAAGTCCTGAGCGTTTAGAAGCACTTTTAGGCTATGTTTTAGGGCTTCAGAGTGAATTTTCTGTGATGGTTGTTCAAGACTTACAACGCTCTGGCATTACGATGGAGCAGAGTCCTCTTTTTGCTCAATGGGTGCAAAAGTTTGCCTATCTCTTATGAAAAATTTAGAAAAAAAACTCTCACAGGCGAAGGCGCGTCTTCTGATAGAAAAGCCCTATTTTGGCACTCTTGCTGCCAATCTAACGCTTAAAGCAGATGAAGATCAACAATCTTTTTTGAGTGATGGCACTCTTTTTGAATATAAGCCTGAATATCTTGAATCACTCTCGCTTGATGAGTTAGGATTTGCCCTCTCAAACGGTGCAATGCACGCAGCACTTGCTTATGAAAACCGTAAAAATGAGCGTATGTCGTGGCTGTGGCAACTTTCTTGTGATTATGCTATCAATGCACTTTTGGTGCAAAATGGCTTGGAGCTTCCTGAGCGTGTTAATTATGAGCGCCGTTTTGATGGGATGTATGCTGAAGAGATTTATGCGATGCTCAAAGATGAGATTGTAAATGAGAATTTTAATCAAGATGAGTCTGATGAGATGCAAAGTCTAGACCAAGAGGAGGTAAAAGAGAAAAACCCTCCTCAAATGGAGCTAGAAGATATCCTCAAAGAGGAGCGTTTTGAACAACTCCAAGAGCAGGCATTGCAAAAAGCCGATGTAAACGGAGAACTTCCAGAGGGGATAGAGCGTTTTGTAACTCTAAAACACCGCTCGATGATAGATTGGCGAGAGGAGCTACACCACGCACTCGATCGTCACTACCGTAATGATTATCGCATGATGCCACCAAGTAAAAAACTACTTTACAGCGGTATCTATCTTCCCTCTTTATATAGTGAGCGTCTCAATCTTGCCGTTGCGATAGATAGTTCAGGCTCTATTGATGAGGAGTTGCTAGGGGATTTTATTGATGAGCTTGAAGCCTTGCTTTTGACTTTTAATGATGTGAGTTTAGAGCTGCTTATCTGTGATGATAGAATAAGAACTCATCAGAGCATAGCTGGTGGTGAGCGTATAGAGTATCAACTTCAAGGCGGAGGTGGCACAAGTTTTCAACCCGTGTTTGCGTTTGTAGAAAATGCAGACTTTACATGTAATCTTCTGCTCTATTTTACAGATTTGGAGGGTGCTTTTCCGAGTAAAGCTCCAGAGTATGAAGTTTTTTGGGTGACATCAAAAGTAAAAGAAGTGCCATTTGGAGAGATTATTCTTCTTGAAAAAGGGAATTAATCTGCTCATGAAATTGAAGGGGATCAACCTGTACGCCTTGTACCATCATGGCGTAGTGTAGATGTGGACCGCTTACTCTTCCTATAGCACCACTTAAGCCTATTTTTTCACCCTGTTTGACTCTCTCTCCTAGCTTTACATGTAAGGCACTCAAGTGATAATAACAGCTGTAAATTCCCTCTCCATGGTCGATAACAACAGAGTTTCCAGCGTAGTATCTATTTTTAGCGATAACAACAATGCCATCATTTGTGGCGTGTATGGGAGTGCCTGTTTTTGCACGAAAATCTGTGCCTGAGTGAAAGCTTTTTAAAGAGCCGTTAAACATACGAGCTGTGCCGAAATCACTTGTTATTTTTGCTTGCAAGGGGTAGATGAACGGTTTGCGCCAATAGCGTTTTGGTCTGCTTGTATGATAAATTTTCATCGCCTCTTTATACTCTCTTGAGGTGCGCTCTTGCTGCTTTTTATTTGGTTTTACTTTTGAGGGTGCAACGGTGATGGTTTCAAAGGGGTAGGCTTTTTTCTTTACAT
>CAMZLS010000137.1 GCA_947311765.1 uncultured Helicobacteraceae bacterium | reverse complement strand
CCCTCTGAACTTGACCACAGTCGTGTTCACTTTGGTGCAACGGTGCAGTTATGTGATTTAGAGAGTGAAGAGGAGTTTACTTACACTATTTGCGGTGTACTCGAAAGCGAACCAGATAACGGTCTTATCTCACTTCACGCACCACTTTCACGCGCTATGATGGGGAAGACAGTTGATGATGAGTTTCGTATCTCACTTCCTTGCGGAGTGAAAAATTATGAAGTGCTTGCCATCTCTTATATCCCAATTTTCTCGCTTAAAAAAGTTATTCGCACAGAAAAAGAGTTTAGTTTTAAATAGCTCAAAGTAAAATTTACCTGAAAAATAGTAAGCATTTGTTATAATCTCCCTCTTAAATTTCACCCCTTTACATGTAAGGAATTTCCATGAGCCAACAACTAGAAAATATTGATGAGGTTTTGTCTAATCATAAACTCTCCAAGCTTGATTATGCCAATATCAAAAAAATTTTAAATCGTGAACCAAATATTGTTGAGATTGGCATCTTCTCAGCAATGTGGTCAGAGCATTGTAGCTACAAATCCTCAAAAGTACATCTTTCAGGTTTTCCTACAAAAGCCCCTTGGGTTATCCAAGGTCCAGGTGAAAATGCTGGTGTTATTGACATCGGTGATGGCTACGCAGCAGTTTTTAAGATGGAGAGTCATAATCACCCCTCATTTATTGAGCCTTATCAAGGCGCGGCAACAGGTGTTGGTGGCATTATGCGTGATATCTTTACTATGGGTGCGCGTCCTGTAGCGAGTCTCAATGCCTTGCGTTTTGGAAATGTTACGAATGACGATAAAATCAGCTCGCATCAGCGCTTTTTAGTGCGTGGTGTTGTTGATGGTATTGGTGGCTATGGTAACTGCATGGGTGTGCCTACTATTGGTGGTGAAATCAGTTTTGATGAGTGTTATAATGGAAACATCCTTGTCAATGCCTTTAACCTCGGCATTGCAAAATCAGATGAGATTTTTTACGGTAAAGCAGAAGGTGTCGGTAATCCTGTTATGTATGTTGGCTCAAAAACGGGACGCGATGGACTTGGTGGCGCTGTGATGAGTTCAGACTCTTTTACAGAGGAGTCAAAATCTCTTCGCCCAACAGTACAAGTGGGTGACCCTTTTACGGAAAAACTTCTTCTTGAGGCATGTTTAGAACTTTTCAAAACTGATTATGTTGTAGGTATTCAAGATATGGGCGCGGCTGGGCTTACTTCGAGTGCGTTTGAGATGGCAGGACGTTCTGGAAGCGGAATGATTATGCATCTTGATAAGGTTCCTGCTCGTGAAGAGGGGATGACTCCCTATGACTTTATGCTTTCAGAGTCACAAGAGCGTATGCTTATCTGTGCAAAAAAAGGGAGCGAGCAAGCTATCATTGATATCTTTGAAAAATGGGAACTTTCCGCTGCGGTGGTAGGTGAAGTGACAAGCACGGGAAATATGGAACTTTTTTGGCATGGTGAAAAATGTGCAGATGTTCCTGTAGATCCAGTCAGTGAAGAAGCCCCTGTCCTAGAGCGTCCTATGAGGCGTCCTGCGTATCTTGATGGCTTAGCAAGTGTTAGCATCAATGACTTTGATAAAGTCAGCAATCAAAAAGCTTTTGAAACGCTTATCGCATCTATGGAAGTTGTAGATAAATCGTGGGTATATGAGCAATACGACTCAATGGTGCAGACAAATACTATCAAAAAAGGTGGTATGCTTGATGCCTCTGTTGTCCGTGTAAAAGAGAATGGCAAAGCACTTGCTATGAGCTCTGACTGTAATGTCCGTTTTTGTTATATTGACCCTAAGGGTGGTGCGGCAGCAGCGGTTATCGAAGCAGGGCGAAATGTAGCTATGAGTGGAGCGCGTCCTTTAGCGATTACAGATTGTCTTAACTATGGAAACCCTGAAAATCCTGAAGTTATGTGGCAGTTTGGGCAAGGATGTCTAGGTATCAAAGAGGCATGTGCCCAGCTTAACACGCCTGTTATCGGTGGAAATGTTTCACTCTACAATGAGACAAATGGTGTCTCTGTGTTTCCAACCCCATCTATCGCAACTGTTGGAGTCAATGATGATCAAAACAGTGTTTTAATGTCAAGTTTTCAAAAAGAGGGAAATATACTCTATCTTGTAGGAAAAACAAAATCTGAGTTTGGTGGCTCTTTGTATATGAAAGAGATTTGCCATACAGTCGCAGGAGAACTTCCTACTATCGACTACAAGGCAGAACTTGCACTATGGGATTTAGTCATCGAAGCAAATAAAAAATCTCTTCTTGAGTGTGCAAAAGACTTAAGCTCAGGTGGCGCTGCTATTGCTCTTGCGAAGATGGCAGCTACAAGTGGTCTTGGCTGTGATGTAAAAATGAGCGTCAATGATACACGTGATATCTTTTGTGAATCTATGTCTCGCGCCATTATCGAAGTAGCCCCAGAAAATACAGAAGCTTTTGAAGCTATGCTAGGCGATACAGCTTGTGAAAAGATAGGAACAGTTGGTGGAGATAACTTTACATGTAATGATGTAAATATAAGTTTAGCTAAGCTTGATGAGGTCTATTTTGGACAATTTACTAAGGTGATTGAGCAAGATATTTAACTTTGCAAGTCCTTACATCTAAGGACTTTTAAGCATTGAAATTATATATTACTCAATTTGTGAATAAAGCGATAGACTTCTGCTTTTGTTCTTTCATCAGCATTATCGGAATCAATAGCAATCTTCAAATTTACACCGTCTTTTTCAATATTAAATGCACCGTCACGGAGCTTAAAGTATTTATGCAAAAGAGCATCATAATGGGTGTTGAAATTTTGCAGAGTATCGCATTTGAGTTGGGAAAAAAGGTCAGAATATTTGTTTACATGTAAGCCTGTTTTTTCTAAGATAGTTTCATTAGAGATACTGTGTTTTTCTTTTAAATCTTGAAGATAAGAAGCAATTTCTATGATATCAAAACCTTCATGAGGATTGAGAAGATAGGGTAAAAAGAGTGCATCTTCATCGCTTGCATTGACAATATCTGCAGAGATATCAATATAGCCTAACTCTTTAGCTACTCTAGCGCGACGGTTTCCATTTAAAACTTCATATTTTTCACCTACAAGGCGTACTATGATAGGTTCTATCTGTCCTAATGTTTCTATGGAATGCTTCAGAGCATCAGTGTTAGAGGTGAGTGTTCTGATTGAGATGGGTGAAATAAGATTGTCAAGAGCAACACTTTTGTGGATATCGTGATGTTCTTTGAAGATACCCTGTGTCTCTTGTTTTACAATCGCTTCACTTGCGTTACTTTTAAAAGTGTCAAGATTTAACTTTGCCATGATTATGCCTCCAGTGCTTTTTCTACTGCGTAGCTTAAAATACTATCAACAGTAACAAGTTTTTTCTCTAACTCTTTTTTATACTCAATAAGCGGGATATGCAGGTTTTGCGACTCCTTAAAACGAGTGGAATCTTTGACGGTAAAGACATTTTGGATATTTTCACTCACAGCAAGATTAGCAATCGCTTCGATATAAACACCGTGAATATTACTTTTTTTGACCTTATTGATAAAGATAGAATCCACTTTTACAATATGATCCGTTTCATCTATAATCTCTTTGATTTCTAAGTTAAGCTCACTTAAACCATTGACGCTAAAATCTTCCGCATCAGTCACAATACTTACATAGTCACTAGCAAAAAGTGCCATGTGTAAGGAGAGTCCTGTTGATGGAGGGGTGTCTATGACGATAAAGTCATACTCATCTTTAACAAGCTTGATAACATCATTGAGCTTTTTATGTGGCATAGTGAAAACAGAACGGCTAAATTCTACTATGCGCCCAAGGGAGAGCTCGCTAGGAAGTAGGTTAAGTGTTGCATTATCGAACTCTATGGGAATGATGAACTCTTTTACAGTATCGTTATTTATCTCTTCTTTGCGTGTCATCTTATCAAAAAGATTTTTGATGCTTGCTCCTGTAAAGTAGCGATTTGCAAAGTAACGTGATGAGTTGGCTTGTGAATCCATATCTACAAGTAAAACACGCTTATTTAAAAGTGCCATATTGTAGGCAAAGTTTGCAGCGATAGAGGTTTTGCCTACGCCACCTTTGAGGTTTGAAAAGGAGATGACTTTTACACCATTTTTATTTTTAAAAGCATCAAGAGTATTCTCATCAATGTGGAATTTTTTAAATTCTTTCGCTTTTTGCATCCCCAATTTCTCCAAGGCATAATCAACTAAAAGCTGAGGAACATGATAAGTATCTCGCGTTGGTGAGCTTTTTTTGATATTTGGGATAATGTTATTATCAAGTAACTTTTTGCTCTGATCAGCATTGAGGTGGAACAGTTTAGCGGTGTCATTAAGTTTGTAAACTTCCATTTGATAGTACCTTCCTAGAGAGATTGCATAATTTGGGATAATTTGCATTAAAAGATTATATAGATAGAATTCTTAATGTTTACTCAAGTTTTGAAAAAGATATCCCTCTTTGCTCGTTTCTTTAGATATAATCAAAATTGATTTTTATGAAGGAAGACAATGCGTGTATTATCTATTGATAAAACAATACAACATGACAAGCTTGATATAAGTTGCATAAAAGCTTCATCTCTTGCAAATCATCATGATATAGAGCAGTATGATTATATCATTATTAATGGCGGTGATGGAACCATTAGAAGAGTTTTAAATCAGCTACATACTCTAAATAATTTACCAATTTTTATTTTGAACCCCACAGGGTCTTTTAATGTAATCGCAAAGATTCATAAAGTACCTCCAATTGAGGTGGTTTTGGATACACTGGCAAATTCTAAACTTCCTCAAACGAAAAAGCATCATTTTTCTAAGCTTAATGATGATATTTTTCTCTTTTCTGCTGGCAATATGGGTGATTTGCAACATATCTCTCTTTCTGAGACTTTACGGTTTGGTATTTTATGCAATGGTATGTTAAAATATATTATATCAGTTATTTTTCTTTTACCTATGCACTTGATTATAACTCCTTTTATGCTGATGAGTTCAAAAAGATTTTTTATATTTACTCCTGCATATTTTATTAAGAAATTTGGAAGTTTTTATGGAGAAGTAAGAGATATTAGAATCGATTTAGAAAATGAATATAATGTATTAGAACTTGATGGAGATATCGTCATTATTCATGAAAGATACCTGCACATTAGACAAGTGGGTGATATATCTATTGTAACTCAATAATTTGGGCTTAATTTTAGAGCACCTTAGATAAAATTCTATTAATAATTTTTCCTCAAAGGAACCGAATGAAACGTGCTCTAATAAGCGTGAGTGATAAAAGTAATGTAGTAGAGTTTGCCTCGTCTTTAGTTGGATATGGTTTTGAGATAGTCTCTACTGGTGGAACCTATAAGATGCTTCAAGAAGCGGGTATTGACGCTATCGAGATAGATGAGGTGACAAAGTTTCCTGAAATGCTTGATGGTCGTGTGAAAACATTAAACCCTTTTGTGCATGGAGGTATTTTGTATCGCCGTGATTTAGCAACACATCAAGAGACGGTAAAAGAGCATGGAATTGTTGGAATTGATCTTGTTTGTGTAAATCTTTATCCCTTTAAAGCAACTATTGAACGCACGGATGATTTTGATGAGATTATTGAAAATATTGATATTGGTGGACCTGCAATGGTGCGTTCTGCTGCGAAAAACTTTAAAGATGTGATGATTGTTACTGATCCAAGTGATTACTCTCTCGTTTTAAATGCACTTGAAAATTCTTCTGATAATTTTGAATTTCGTAGAGATTTGATGATTAAAGCTTACGAGCATACCGCTGCGTACGATGGAATGATAGCAAATTATATGAATAGTCGTTTTAATAATGGCTTTGGAGAGAAACAGTTTATCATCGGTTCAAAGGTTATGGATACTCGTTATGGAGAGAACCCACATCAAAAAGGCTCTCTCTATGAGTTTGATACCTACTTTACTCAAAACTTTATTACCTTAAAAGGCGAGGCAAGTTTTAATAATATTGGCGACTTAAATGGTGCCGTAAAAATTGCAGCAGCCTTTGGTGAAGACAATGCTATATGTATAGCCAAGCATGGAAACCCTTGCGGTTTTGCTATTCGTGACACGCTTCTTGATGCCTATACTGATGCACTCAAATGTGACCCAGTGTCTGCTTTTGGTGGTGTTGTGGCAGTCAATGGCGTTGTCGATGCCGAGTTAGCCACGAAGATGAATGAGATCTTTTTAGAAGTGATTATTGCAGGGCGTATAACTGCCCAAGCACAGGAAATATTTGCTAAGAAAAAACGCTTGAAACTTTTTGAATATGGTGCCGATAGAATTGTTCTCTCAAATGATGAAAAGAGCTTTAAGCATGTTGATGGCGGTTTTGTCTATCAAGATGCAGATAAAGTCGGTGCTGATGAGGTAAAAAATGCAAAACTTGTAACAACACGAAAAGCAAGCGAGCAAGAGCTCAAAGATGCAGAGATAGCGTACAAGGTTGCAAGCCTTACAAAATCAAACTGTGTTGTCTATGTGAAAGATTCTGCCATGGTTGCTGTTGGTATGGGAATGACTTCCCGTGTGGATGCTTCACAATGCGCCCTAAAAAAAGCAAAAGATATGGGTCTTGATGTGAGAGGCGCAGCCTTGGCTTCTGAAGCCTTTTTTCCGTTTCGTGACTCTATAGATGCAGCAGCTGAAGCAGGTGTCAAAACTGTTATAGAACCAGGTGGTTCAATTCGTGATGATGAAGTGATTGCAGCGGCTAATGAGCACGGTATGTCACTCTATTTTTCAGAGATAAGACACTTTTTACATTAAACTTGATTGACATTGACTCAACTCTTTGATATAATTGCTATCAAGAAAAATAATTTTACAATAGAAGAGAAAAATAATGAGCAATAGTTTATATGAAACCCTAGGACTCACTTCAAGTGCAAGTGAATCGGAAATAAAAAAAGCTTACAGAAAGCTAGCACGACAGTATCATCCTGATGTCAATAAAGATGCAGGTGCAGAAGATAAGTTCAAAGAGGTTAATGCCGCGTATGAAGTTTTAAGTGATAAAGAGAAGCGCGCGAAGTATGACCAATTTGGTGATCAGATGTTTGGAGGGCAGAATTTCCATGATTTCGCAAGAGGTCAGGGAAGTAATGTTGATTTAGACGATATTTTACGCAATATCTTTGGTGGTGGCGGTGCTTCTGGTGGTTTTAGCGGTGGCGGTTTTCAGGGAAGTCCATTTGGAGGCGGCGGTTTCAATCAACATCGCCAACAACCTGTAAATCTTGATATAGAAGCCAATGTTGTAGTCCCTTTTTCTGTTGCGGTCTTAGGTGGAAAACACTCAGTTTCAATGCAAGGTGAAAGCTTTGATATTAAAATCCCCGCTGGCATCAAAACAGGCGAAAAGATGCGTGTTCGTGGCAAGGGTAAACAAGCTCAAGGACGCTCTGGAGATCTATACCTAAAAATTGATGTTGCTCCTAGTCAGGACTATACTCGCGAGGGTGATAATCTTGTAAAAGTTTTTGATGCGCCTTTAGTAGCGGCTCTCTTTGGTGGAAAAGTAGCGGTGGAGACCTTAGAAAAAGAGATTACACTTAAAGTACCTCAAAACACTAAGAATGGACAGCGTTTTCGTGTAAAAGAGATGGGTGTCAAGAACCGTAAAACTTCGCAGCGTGGCGATTTATATCTCAAAGCAAATATTGTCCTTCCTAAAGTTGATGATTTAGATGATGATCTCAAAGAGTTAATGCAGACGAAATTACCACAGGAGTAGGCAATGGCACATCACCATTATGACGAACCGGTGTATCTCATTAGTATTGTTGCTAAGATTTTAGAAATACATCCTCAGACTTTACGTCAATATGAACGTGAAAACTTAATATGTCCTTCTCGCTCAGATGGGCGTATTCGTCTCTATTCTCAACGCGACATTGACAAGATAAAACTTATTTTACGCCTAACACGAGAATTGGGGGTGAATTTGGCTGGTGTTGATGTTGTCTTACGCTTAAAAAACAAGATGGAAGCAATGGAACAAGAGATAGCAGAACTTCGCCACGCGCTCAGTGTAGCCAAAAACGCCAATAGCGTGCCACCAGAAAAATCTCTTGTAACTACTCAAAGTGTTTACGAGATGGTGATTTTTGAAGAGATTATAAAATGATAAAACTATAATGAATCCCAAAATCAAGACCACTAAATCAAATATTTTAACTTCACCTCTCTATGATACCAGTAGTAACAGATTTACCCCTTTTTCATCTAAATTATTATCAGCTTGATAGTAAACTTCATTTGGTGTTTTATAGCAAGGGGGCTGTGGGGGATTTTGGTGGAGAATGTTCGATACAAAAAGCACTATTGGCCTGAAAGCCTATTTGAGGCAAACGCGACAAGTAAAACTAAAAAAGTGTAATTTTGTTTAAATACCTCTCCAGATAAGATTTTCGTTTACACCATTACTGCAATTTTTACTACTAAAAATTTTTCCCTTTCCAATTTGATGATGCTTGAGTATAAAATAATCATAAGGAGTAAAATTGTTTTTTGGTTTTTTAGAATTTTTCTTAGAAAAAAACTCTTTTAATTTTAAGTCACGCGCTTGGTTTGATAAACATACTTCACCTAAAATATACTTCGATCCAGTCGTATAGCTATCTTTTCCTCTAAAATAAATCATCTCATACTCTTTTGTCTTCTTGCTTAGTATTTTGACATTACTTAGTTTAAATCCAGCGTCATATTTATTATATATACCTCCACCTACTACATAGGCGGTAAGGTTTTTCACTCTTGGAAGCGTCGTATTTCCACTATCTGTCACGATAAGGTTTTTATCATTACCAAACTCCATAGCAGAGGAATCATGATTATTTTTATTGGCTACATTTTTTTGAATGATAAGAACATTTTTTACCTCTCCGCGATAGCCTAAATCTACATCTAGCGAATCATCATTTGCATTATAAATATATAGTCCATTTATGTTTACAGTTCCGCCCCATATCTCAATTCCGTCATCTTCACCACCGATGATCGCTATATTTTCGATAATAGTCCCATCTCCTACAGCCGCAAGAGAGAGTCCATTAAGTTCTTTATCTTTTTTTACCTCATAACCAGTATGCTTTATCACAACATACTGGAGTATTCCTGAGTTATCATGGTCATGTTCATGTGTAGTGCTTCCAAAGCTTATAGATTCATCAGCTTCGTATTTGTTGTTATTGTAGTGAGCATATGCCTTGCCTGCAACAACTAAGCCACCCCACTCTCCTGGTGCTTTTTCATCATGAGGAAATCCATATAAATCTACTTGCGATGTAAATACAATAGGTTTGTCTTTTGTACCTTGAGCCATGATTTTTGCATCATTGGCGATTACCAAGAAAGAGTAAAGACTACAGCCTGCTAGCCTCGTGCCTGGTTCAATTGTCAGTGTTGCGCCATCGCTTACAACTACCCGTCTATCTATGCCGTACACTTTTGAAGAAGAGAGTGTCATATCCGTAGTGATGGCATTTGGAAGTCTTTGATCTATAACAACGGAGTCACAATTATTTCTTTGCGCATATAAATTTATTATCAAAAATAGAGAGAAAAGCTTTATGAATATTATTTTAAAAATCATGCGAAGATACCCTTATAAAATTTTTCAGAAGTATATCTAAAAATTATGACAATATGATTACAAGATAGATACTGTAACTTACATGTAATGGGTTTGCTTGGTGCTTACACTAAAAGGGTATTTTCCTTTTCACACCTAACATATATTTTAAGATATTGTTGCGGTACAAACACGATAAATCAAAACTAAGCTAGGAACAGATATTGCTTAAGTTTCATAAAAATATGGGATGAGAGCAAAATGACACAATTATTAGAGAAATTTAGAGAGTTACCAGACTATCGAAAATGTAAACAACTCAAATTTAATGTTGGGGAGATTATGTTTATGTCTCTCTTGGCAATATTAAGTGGAGCGAATGGTTAT
>CAMZLS010000136.1 GCA_947311765.1 uncultured Helicobacteraceae bacterium | reverse complement strand
CCTCTTTGTGCGTAAGAGGCGAGAGAGATAATTATCAATTTTTCCAACTCTAGCTGAGATTTCTCCTCTTGGTACTGTGAATAGGAGAGTAAAAGATCAAAAAACTCTATCTGTGTTCCTCGCAACATTCCTATATCACTCTCAAAAATATCCTGATACGCCGCGCGAAGACCAAGATAGTGACTTGCATAGCCATTACGGCTTGCTAGCATATAGCTAAGTCTTGAAGATTTATGAGCACTCAGAGGATTTTGAGGTTCTCTTACATGTAAGCTTTTTCCTACTCCTAACTTGGAGCGTGCTTGTAAAATACTTTGAAAGATCTCTAGGTATCTCTCTTTTTCTATCTGATTTTCTATAAAATAATACTCACATAACTCCGCACTTGCCTCCAAAAAATAGCGCTTTTGCTCAAGAGAGGAGATCGTATCTAAGACCTCATCCACAAAAGCGTTGCCACGAGCTAGTGCGATAGCATTATTTTGCTCTTTCAAAGAGAGGATATCTTCATATGCCAAAAGTATAGAACGCTTAGAAGGTCGGTAGCGCTCTTTTTGAATGAGATGCTCTTGCTTGAGGGCAAAAAGTGTTTCAGGTGGAATGACCTGATAGAAAAAATGCTCACGCAGATGAACGCTAGGGCGAGCAACCTCTAAGAGCCAGAGCATATTATAAGAGCAGTTTTCATCAAAAAAATAGTACCATGAATAGGTATTATGTACCTCCCAGATATGCATCATCATACGATTGACCTCCTCTGGGGTGAGGTTGAGCTCATACTCCCAAATATCACGCTGCTCGGTATTTTTATACTCTTTAAGTTTTTCATAATATGGCAAGAGAGAGTAGATACCAGGGTAGCCACCAAAAAGCCCTTTGATAGCAAAAACGACTCCATTTTCTGTTTTTTGATCTGCATTGGCTGAGTAATTAATAGCGTGAGAGAGTAGTTTTGATTCATGTGAAGAGTCTATGCGTAAAAAAGTGTGTCCAAACATGGAAGCAGGCGAGTTGATATGGGCATCTGCGAAAACCATCGTTACTGATTGCGGGTTAATCTTCTCAATTAAAGTATCATACGATTTACATGTAACAAGAGGAAGATTTTTTAGCTTAAGCTCTTTTTGTAACCATGCTTTTCGCGCAGGAAATCTGCAAGCCGTAGCATTATCATCAAAAACAGTTTCATTATAAAGAGCGTCTATTGTAGCGTGGAGTTCACTTTTGGCATCTGTTTTTCCATCTTTTGAGAGAAAAAATGCACTATCATCTATTTCACTTTCTTCGCCCTTTACATGTAAAAGCAATTTCCAATAACGCATCTGTGATAACTGTTTCTCATCTGCTAAAGTGTGATAATTATTGATATGTGAAAAAAGGCTTACATGTAAAGAAAAAAGGAAAAGAAAAAGACGGGGCAAGCCCGTCATAATTAACCTGCGATAGTAGAGATATTTTCTACTACGTCAGACATCTCTACATTTTTTGATGTATAGATGTCATTATAGTTTGATTGAAGTGCTGCAGAAAATGCTGCTTTATCTTCTGCATGTAAAAGCTCTGCAAGTGTATCAACAGACTCACCTTGACCCATAGCGATATCTTTTGCTAACTCATCCATATTTGAAGCAACAAACTCTTGTGCTACATCATTCATAACAAATTTTACTTTTTTACATCCAGAAGTTCCTGAAGTGATACCAAAAGTTTGGTTACCAGATGTTCCATTTATTGTCGCTTGAAGCGCTAACATGACCGCTGATGAATCATCCTTAATGATTTGAGAACCAAGTCCACAACCTGTTTGATTGTTTACAGTTGCTGATGCCATTGTACTGAGTGCTACTACCGCTAATGCGCTTAATAGAATTTTTTTCATAGATACCCTTTGTGTTTGAATTGGAAAATTATAGGGTGATTAAGCTTAAGGGAATCTAATATTCCAGCTATCTTGAGAAACTTCTTCGTTAAGCGCTGTTTTGAGACGCTGTAAAAATAGTTCTCTTGAGATCTCCACACCCCCTAAACTCTTTACATGTAAGGTAGGTACTTGCGCATCAATAAACTCATATCCCCAAAGTTTTAAATGCTCCACGAGGTAGGCAAAAGCTACCTTTGAGGCATCATTTACATGGGAAAACATCGACTCACCACAAAATATTCCTCCAATAGCCACTCCATATAAGCCACCAACAAGTCTGCCATCTTGATAAGCTTCTATGGAGTGGGCGTAACCCATGGCATGTAAAACCTCGTACGCCTCTACTATTTCAGGAAGTATCCAGCTGCCATCTTGTCCCTCTCTTGGTGTTGCACCACACTCTCGTATCACTTCACCAAAAGCAGTATCTATATGTATCTCAAAATGTTTCAGGCGTTTTTTTAGAGAACGACGGAGTTTAAAATCATCAAGATTAAGGATAAGACGAGGGTCTGGTGACCACCAGAGGATGGGATCACCCTCAGAGTACCAAGGAAAGATGCCACTTCTATAGGCGAGCAAAAGGCGATTTGGACTTAGATCCCCTCCCCACGCTACTATGCCTGATTCATCAGCAGAATTTGGATGAGGGAAACTGAGCTCATAGCGTATCTGTGGAATCATTCGCTGATATCAAAAATAATTTCTTTTTTATAATCAACTTTTACATGACCACCATTTTTCAGTTTTCCAAAAAGAAGCTCATCAGTCAAAGGATCTTTTATCTTCTCTTGAATCATACGCATGAGTGGGCGTGCACCCATTTCAGGATCATACCCCATCTGAGCAATATAGCCTCTGGCTTTTTTACTAAGCTCTATAGTCACTTTTTTCTTTTTTAAATCAGCATTAAGCTCAATAATAAACTTATCTACAATATCTTTGACAACATCCATACTCAATGCTCCAAACTCTACAACCGCGTCAAGACGATTGCGAAACTCTGGAGTAAAAAATGATTTTAAGGCATTATCGCGTGAATGTGCTTGATTGGCATTAAATCCCATAACACTTGCCTCTGTTGCACCGATATTTGAAGTCATAATAATAACAACATTTTTAAAGTTTGCCTTATAGCCGTTGTTGTCTGTCAAGGTTGCACTATCCATCACTTGGAGTAAAATATTTATCAATTCAGGATGGGCTTTTTCTATCTCATCTAAGAGCAACACCGTATAAGGGTGCTTTCGTATCGCCTCAGTTAGCAATCCACCTTGTTCAAAACCGACATACCCTGGGGGTGAACCGACAAGACGAGAGAGAGCATGTTTTTCCATATATTCACTCATATCAAAACGCTCAAAATGCACACCCGTAATCTCTGCTAAAGACTTTGCAAGTTCTGTTTTTCCCACACCTGTTGGACCTGAAAAGAGAAATGATGCGATAGGACGATTATCAGAATTAAGTCCTGCACGAGAGCGTTTGATAGCCAAAGCTACATGCTCAACAGCGCTATCTTGACCAATCACCTTCGTTTTCAACTCTTGCTCTAAATTTTGCAAAGCTTCAACATCATCTTCGCCTATACGAGAGGTCGGTACACCCGTTATCTTTTCTATAATCATCTCTACATCATGCGGTGTTACACTCGTGCGTTTTTTCTTTTTCAGATGAAAGGAAGCTCCTGCCTCGTCCATTAAATCAATAGCCACATCAGGCAAAAAACGATCCGCAATATACTTTTTAGAGAGCTCCACAGAGGCGCGTAAAGACTTATCTGTATATTTTAATCCATGATGCTTCTCGTACTTAGGGCGCAGACCTTTTAAGATAAGAAAACTCTCCTCTTGCGTAGGCTCATCCACATCAATTTTTGCAAAACGGCGACTCAGTGCTCTATCTTTTTCAAAAACATTTCTGTATTCGGCAAAGGTTGTTGCACCCATACATTTCAATTCACCCGAAGCGAGAGCAGGTTTAAGCTGATTTGAGGCATCCATACTGCCACCACTCACCGCTCCTGCACCCACAATAGTGTGAATTTCATCAATAAACATAATGGCATTTTTTTGCGCCTTTAGCTCATCAATGACACCTTTGAGTCGTTTTTCAAAGTCACCGCGGTACTTCGTTCCAGCGAGCATAGAGCCTAAGTCAAGCGCGAAAACTGGTGCATCTTTTAAAATCTCAGGTACACCATCATCGGCAATACACAGAGCTAAGCCCTCAGCAATCGCCGTTTTTCCCACCCCTGGTTCACCTACAAGCAAAGGATTGTTTTTCTTCCGACGGCATAAGGTTTGAATAACACGCTCTATCTCATCCGTGCGGCCAATAACTGGATCAATTTTTCCCGCTTTTGCAACTGAAACTAACTCTATAGTATATTTTGAAAGATAATTTTCTTCTTCAGCGCCAGATGCTACATTACTGTCTTGATGTGAGATTACTTCAAGAACATCAACTCGATTAATATTATGCTCTTGGAGTAAAATTGCCGCGTAGGTATGCTTTTCTTCAAAGATAGCCGCCACCAAATCACCTACTTCAGCTTGAGGCTTTTGAGCGCTCTGAATATGACGCACCATCTGTTCAATAAGGCGTGACAACGCCACCGTTTCAAAAGGTTCTGAAATCACATTTTCAGGAAGGGACTCTATATGTTCTTGAATATAATACCCAGTTAATTTACGCAGATGTGTCGCATCTCCACCACACTCTTTAATAATTTCGATCCCATCAGAAGAGCCCAAAAGGGCGAAAAAAACATGTTCAATTGTCAGATACTCATGATGTTGATCTTTGGCGAAACTCAAGGCCTTTTGAAAAACAGCATTTAATTCTGGACTTATCACTATGCTTCCTCCATCATGGCTCTAAGGGGAAAGCCCTGCTCTCTTGCTAAATGACTTACCTGTGAAACTTTTGTTTCTGCTATCTCATAAGTATAAACACCACAGATTCCACGATTTTTTTTATGGACATCCAACATAATGGCTTCAGACTCTTGATAGCTTTTATGAAAAATTGTCATCAAAATATCAATCACAAATTCCATTGATGTATAATCATCATTCAATAAAATAACCTTATACTGTTTTGGTTCTGACAGTGAAAGTTCAGAATCAAGCTCAAACTCTTTTTTAGTACTCAAAGAAATCCTTACATGTAAATAAATTGTAATATATCACCCAATTAATATTATTTTTCTTAAAGCCTTGTCTAAATCTCTTTTCTAAGCTTTAAAAAGCTCATTAAACGCACCTGTTGCCCATTCATAGAGGGAATTATCATCTTCGTTTCTTAGGTTTTTTCTTTTCATTTTTTTCTCTATAAAATTAAAACGATTCTCTAGTAAATCATAAGAGTATTTTCCTTGAAGAGCAAGAAGCTTTAAAGGATCAACACTTAAGGCACAAAAACTAAGACTTTTTGGTGATGTCCATAAGTACTCTTCGCCTTGAGAGCGATATAAAATTCTTTTAGATAACTGTTTTGCTTCAGAAAGTGCTGTAGAGCCTAAACGATTAAAATTCATACTTCTTGCATCACCTATAACAAAAATATTATCATAATCAACAAATTCATTCGTAAGAGGCTTAATATTTGCCTCTCCCTCTCCATCAAGCAGACCTATCTTTTCAAGCAAGGGCACACTCTTTACCTTAGGATATAAAATAGCATCATCAAAGCTAAATTCCACATCACCATCAACAATCACTTTTTTATTTTTAATATCAACCCAAGATATTCTAGTATCTGGATGAAATTCTATAACATCGGTGTACTCTTTTTTAAAAAGCTTTTGTATCTCTTCTTTATGGATACGAATTTCTTTATTTTCATCTACTAAGATTATCTTAACATTGCGTCCCTCTTTTTTAAAAAAATCAGCCATTAAAAGAGCACGCTCATAAGGAGCCGCCCATGAGCGATAATTACCTGAGGGAACATTCATAAGAAAAACACCCTCTTGAAAATCAAAAATTTTATTTCTTATACTTAGTACTTCAGAACTTGATAAAAAACCAGCAGGATAAAGTGTCTGAAGTTCTCTTGCAGAGCGATTATTTAAAGTCCAATCAGAATAATCATACTCAATTCCAGGAGCAAGCACAAGATAATCATAATCAAGTGCCCCATGAGTAGTGATAACAACTTGATCGGACTTATCTACATCAATCACTGTAGTATTGATATAAACATAATTGTTTTCACGAGCGGCTTGGAGATAATCATGAATCAAATATTCCATATCTATGGCACCAACAAGCCAAAGATTACTTATCGGAAGTGAAAAGAACTGCGTTCTCTGTTCTAGCAAAATTACATCCATATCTGGTGCATTTTTTTTCATATTCTTTGCCATAGAAAGCCCTGCCCAGCCTCCACCAACAATGACAACGCGCTCTTGCTTGCTCTTTTTCATCATCATTTTATAATCAGGTTCAATTTCAATAAAGCGTATAATAGGATCAGGAATAATTTGCGTACATCCTGATAAAAGAAGTATAGAGGTGAGTGCTGAAAGCTTAAGGAGATCTCTGCGATTCATATTTTACATTAACTCTGATGCCGAATTTACGATAGATGGGCTAACTTCCCCATTTTTCTTAGCTAAATGCTGAACAAATTGTGTTGTAAACTTTTCAAAGCGCTTCATAATAATACCTATACTAAGATTAGGATGATTATAACCTACAAGGGAGAAATATTGGCTAAACGCATCTTCATAACAGCAACCAATACTGATATTGGTAAGACACATGCTACAAAACTACTCCTAAAAAAATATGCACAGATGGGTTTTCGTGTGGGTGTGTTTAAACCTATTGAAACAGGTGTTATCACAGAACCTACAGATGGCAAAGAGTTACTCAATCTTGCACAAAAGTTAAATCCAGAATTTCAAGTCTTACATGTAAATGATATTGTTCCTATTCAATTTAGCTTAGCTGCTGCACCTTATGTTGCCAATAAAGCAGGGGCAATTAATAAAGAGACTCTTTTAAATGCCTTGTTACGATTAGAAAAACTTTGTGACATAATTATCATTGAAGGAGCTGGGGGGCTTTATGTTCCTATTGATAAGGAGACAATGATGATTGATTTAATCTCTTATTTTAAAGCAAAGACACTGCTGATAACACACTGTAATCTAGGCTGCATTAATGATACTCTATTAAGTTTAAAAGCCTTGGAAAGTGAAAACATCTCTTATGAATGGGTATTAAATTGCAAAAACCTTGATAGTAGTTTTGATACTGTTTCTAAACCATACTTTAAAGATAGATTTCAAGAAATTTTTTCTATTAATGATGATATATCTAAACTTGCAGAAAAACTGCTAAATTAGTTATACTACAAGAGTATAAAAGGAGTTTTACAATGCATCACCTTATTCGAACTGATGACTTTAGTATAGAAGAGATCAATGAACTTTTTAAAGATGCCGAACGCTTCAGTGATGGGCGTTTTGAGCGTATTTTACAAGATAAGATTATCATTACGCTTTTTTTTGAAAATTCCACAAGAACAAAAAGTTCATTTGAAATTGCCGCAAAACGTTTAGGTG
>CAMZLS010000135.1 GCA_947311765.1 uncultured Helicobacteraceae bacterium | reverse complement strand
TTTGGGCTTGCAAGATGCAAATTCCATAGAGTTTGATAGCCAAACAGCAAACCCTATGGTCTATCTTATCGATAATTTTATCAACCAATCAGGACAGACTGAACTACGCACACATGAATCTCCAATGGGCGGAACAATGCGTTTAGGTGAGTACCCATGTGAGACGAAAAAAGGTTCTCATCTAGCAGAAGCTTATGGAAATGAAGATGTTGTATATGAGCGTCATCGCCACCGCTATGAGGCAAATCCAACATACCGTGATGCCCTAGAAAAAACGGGAATGGTAGTTACTGGTGAATCTCATGGACTGATTGAAGCCGTAGAAATCACTGAACACCCTTGGTTTTTAGGAGTGCAGTTTCACCCAGAATTTACCTCACGCTTACAGACTCCAAATCCTGTCATCCTCTCTTTTGTAAAAGCAGCGTCTGCCAATGTCAAAAACGCCTAGGGTTACAAAGCTCGATAAAAAGAGCTTATTTGAGACTTTAGAGCGTCGTTTTGGTGGAGAGTTTAGTAAGCTTGGCGATATTCCCCACCCCTCGCTTTTGCATGATGCGCAACGCGCGGCAAGTAGAATTGCCCGAGCGATACACAACAAAGAGTGTATCACTCTTGTAGGCGATTATGATGTCGATGGTGTCACCTCTACTTCTATTTGTGTGCTATTTTTTAGAGAGATTGGCTATCCACTTGAAACTATTATTCCAAATCGTTTTAGAGATGGCTATGGTGTTTCGCCAAAGATTTTAGAGCGTGTTGATGCAGACTTGATTTTTACAGTGGATAATGGGATTACTGCCACAGAAGCGGCAGATATCTGCAAACAACGCGGTATTGATTTGATTATCACCGACCATCATACCCCCTCTGAAACACTCCCCGATGCTTATGCGATAGTCAATCCAAAGCTTGATAATTGTAACTATCCTTTTAAGGATATTTGCGGTGCGCAAGTGGCTTGGCTACTTTTGGGTCTGCTCAAACAAGAGTTACATGTAAGCGTCAATATGTCGCAATACTTAGAGCTTTTAGCCCTAGCAGTTGTGGCAGATGTGATGCCCCTTATCGGTATAAATCGCGCTATCGTTCAAGCTGGACTCAAGCAGATGATGCAAAGTAAGCGCCCCTCTTTTGTTATTATAAGAGAATTTATCAACAAAAGTCGTCTCACCTCAGAAGATATAGGCTTTCAAATCGCCCCACGATTAAATGCTGCTGGACGCTTAGAAGATGCCTCCATAGCAATGGAGTTTTTAATAGCTAAGGACGAAGAGAGCGCTTTTAAACAGTTTGAACTCCTCAACAAGCTTAATGATTTACGAAAAACTACTGAAGCGGACACTACTGAGATAGCTATCTTACATGTAAGCCCTGACGATAAGATAATTGTCGCTTATGGCGAGGGTTGGCATGAGGGAGTTGTAGGTATTATAGCCTCGCGTCTTGTCGGTCAATTTGGTCGTCCTGCTCTTGTTCTTAGCATTGAAGGAGAAAGGGCAAAAGGGAGCGCTCGCTCCATTGGAGAGGTTAATATATATGAACTTATAAAGTCTCAAAAGCATCTTTTAGAGAAGTTTGGTGGTCATAAAATGGCAGCAGGATTATCCTTACATGTAAAGGATATAGAAGCCTTTAAAAAAGCTATCAACAAAGAGGCGCAGAGCTTAGACCCCGATGATTTTATCCCAAAAGAGGAGATTATCGGGGAGATAGAGAGCAGTAGCATCGACTTTGAACTCCTTGAAATCTTAGAGCGTTTCGAGCCTTATGGCGAAGCCAACCCTAGACCACGATTTTTAGCCGAAAATGCCGAGGTTTTAGGCGTGAAACTCTTCGGAGCAGACAGATCACACAGCCGAATCAGTCTACGCTTCAGCCCCCATGAACGCCAAAGCCATGAACTCCTAGCCTTTCGAGAGGTCTTAAGTGTTCCAGAAGATAGAAAAATGACCTGCTCTTATACAGTAAATAAAAATGAGTTCAACGGGCGCACCTCGATTCAGCTTATGATAGAGCGGATTTATTAAAAAAGTAATTACAAACGGAGAAATATATGACACAAAATCACTACAATGTTATTATCGTCGGAGGCGGTGTTTCTGGCGCTGCACTCTATTATGAGCTTGGTGAATACACAAATGCTAAAAAAATTTGTCTTTTAGAAAAATATGAATCACTCTCAGTCTTAAATTCTAGTGGTTCGGCAAACTCTCAAACTCTTCACTGTGGCGACATTGAAACAAATTATACCTTAGAAAAAGCACGAAAAGTGACACGCACCGCCAAGATGATTGAGAAGTATTGTCTGCAGCACGGGTATGAAAACAAGATAATGTTTTCACATCAAAAAATGGCTATCGGCGTGGGGTACGATGAAGCTAAGTTTATCAGGCAACGCTACGAAGAATTTAAGTCTCTATATGACTATCTTGAGTTTTATGACAAGAAAAAGATTGCAGAGATAGAGCCTGCACTTGTTTATGATGCAGATGGCAATGAACGGAGAGAAGATATAGTAGGTATGGGAGCGCAAGGAGAGTGGACAACAGTTGATTTCAAAGCACTTTCGGATAGTTTTATCGATAATACTTTAAAAAAAGAGGATAAAATCACTGATATCTTTTTTAATTCTGAAGTAAAATATATTCAAAAACTAGGTTCCATATTTCATCTTGAAACAACAAAAGGAGCACACTTTACAGCTGATTATGTTGTAGTGAACGCAGGGGCACATAGTCTCTATTTGGCCCATAAAATGGGATATGGGCATCAGTATGCAACCCTGCCGATAGCTGGGAGTTTTTATGTCTCTACAAAAAAAATCTTAAAAGGAAAAGTGTATATGGTGCAAAATCCCAAACTTCCTTTTGCCGCGCTTCATGGTGATCCTGATGTTTTATTAAATGGCTATACCCGCTTTGGTCCAACAGCCTTAGTATTGCCAAAGCTAGAGCGTTTTCATGGCAATACTACTATAATTGATTTTTTTAAGACCTTGCGTCTTGATTTACATATCTTTAAAATCTTTTACGATCTGCTCAAAGATACTGATATTCGTAACTATATCTTTAGAAATTTTTTATTTGAGATTCCTTATTTTAATAAGAAGTTTTTTATCAAAGATGCTCGTAAAATCGTCCCCTCACTTCAAGAAGAAGATATCAAATATGCCAAGGGCTTTGGTGGCGTTCGACCTCAAGTTTTAGATAAAGAGAATGAGAAACTGATGCTAGGTGAGGCATCCATTAATACTGGCGAAGGAATTGTCTTTAATATGACTCCATCGCCAGGAGCTACAAGTTGTTTAGGCAATGCTTTGCGTGATGTACAAGCCTTGAGTAAATATTTAGGTTTAGAGTTTGATGAAAAGCGTTTCATTAATGAACTAACTGATGACAACAAGGAGTAAGAGATGAAACATTTACTGTATATAACTGATCAGCAAGAATATAGCCAACACGGAACCATAGGCTCGCTTTTTCAAGGCTACCTTAAAGAGTATCTTTATGTTAATGTAGTCTATTTTACAAAATATAAGGATAGCTTTCAGATAAAAGATGATGATTTTGTAATACCTTCACACCATGATAAGGATGTGATTAAATGTCTCCGTATTAAAGGCAAAGTAGATATTGCAAAATATGACTATGTTTTTGTACGCAATGCGCAACATATTTTAAAAACAGTACTCTCGTATCGTGAAAAATACAACTATAAAGTTGGCTTTCGTGCCTCTTTTGCTAAATCTACACATGCCTATGAAAAAGCCAAAAAAGAGAAAAAAGGGATCTTAAAAGCACTTCGCGTAAAAATAGGAAATTTTACGAAAAATAGGTTGATTAATCAGGTTGATATTTTTATGCCTACTTCACACCAGATGCAAAAAGTTTTCTATCCCAACCTTACATGTAAAATATATCCACTTCTCATAGCACTCGATCCAAAACTCATAAGCAAACGAGAGCTTCGCAATGACGGAGTGCGCCGCTTTATCTATGTTGGCTCCTTAGATAGACTGCGAGAGTTTGAAGTAGTCTTAGATGCCTTTAATGCGCTTGAAGCTGACTTAGCTTGGCAACTAAGCGTGTGTGTTGTAAATCCTGAAGTGATTTATGAACTACTCAAGGTTTATCCACATATAAAAGAGCGAGTAAACATTGTCAGTGCTGATGAACTCTCTAGCATCAAAGAACAAGTATCTTTATCTGATGTAGGCCTAGGACTACTGCCAGATAGCGAGCTTTATAACAATGCACTTTCTGCTAAAGTAGCAGATTACTACAACTGCTGTGTTCCAGCACTTTTAAGCAATACTGAAAAAAATCATAGTATTTTTGATGCTGACACAGAGGCGCTATTTAGTGATTTTCATAGCGAAGAGATAAGTGAAAATTTGAAAAAAATCATCGCTATGAGCGAGGAAGAACTTATAGAAATAGGTCAAAAAGGACAAGAAAAACTACTAAACTTAGGTCGAAACTATGAAGTAATGGCTAAAAATCTTTTTGAGGAACTTGAAGCACTCTAGGCTTCAATTCTCTAATTCTCACTGTAAAATTCTTATAAAACTATAAAAAATCAAATACTTCTATGATTATAAACAGAAAGCAAGCTAAAATTTCAGCTTGCTTCTCTTTTCTATATATTATAATATGTCGCATTGGGATGATAGACTATGAGTGCTGAGGTGGACTGCTCTGGATGCATTTGAAAAGTTTCACTGAGTTCTATGCCATACTCTTCGGGTTTTAGCAGGTCAAAAAGAACACGGTTTTGCTCCAAATCAGGACAGGCAGGATAGCCGAAACTGTAGCGTGAACCTTGGTATCTGCTCATCTGTACATCACTAAGTTTACTACCCTCACCCTCTGAAATGTTTAGGTCAAGGCGTATCTGTTTATGGGCTATCTCTGCTAGGGCCTCTGCTAGTTCAACGCCTAAGCCGTGGACTTGATAATACTCGGTATATTTTCCTTCATCATAGAGCTCTTTTTCGTATTCACTCAGTTTTGAGCCTGAACTGACACAAGTCATTGCTAAAATGTCATGGCGGTCATGATGGAAAAAATCACTTAAAGCTCGGTGAGGTTTTTTACCTTGGCGTGGAAAATGGTATTCATGCGAGGCGCGTTCGATGATCTGCTCCAGTGGTTCTTTATTGGCATCTTTTTCACTGCTGAAACCTTCGCTCTCATCAAAAACATACAAACTAGTATCATCACTACGAACAGGCCAATATCCATAAATAATAGTCGGTTGAAAAAGATCTTCATCTAAAAATTGTGCTTTTAGACGCTCATACGCTGGCCAGACAACTTCATCTAGCTGTTTTTGATACGCCTCTTTGTCTAAGCCTTTTGAGTTATACCCCCAGCGTTGTTTAAATAAAATCTTATGATTTATCCACTCAAATGCCATCAGTTTTTGCGTTTGGCTAAGCTCAATAACACGCCGTCCCCAAAAAGGTGGCGTGGGAATACGGATATCACGACGAGGCATCTTCAGTTGTGAAAAAGGAGGAATGATCGCCTCTTTTTTCTCTTTCACGACTTTTTCTATGCCCTCTTTGCCATGTAAGTCAGTGTCAAAATTCCCTGCTTCGATGCGTGCCATAGCGGTCACGCCATCAAAAGCATCTTTGCAATAGAAGATAGGACCATCATAATTCACACGACAATAATCATCAATAAAACTACGAGTCAAAGCCGCACCGCCAAGGAGCACAGGGATTTTGATACCTGCCTCTCTCATGGCGATAAGATTTTCTTTCATCACCTGAGTTGATTTCACTAAAAGCCCACTCATTCCAATCGCTTGCGCGTTAGAAGTTTTGAGTGTCTCTATATACTGCTCTAGTTGGACTTTGATGCCAAGATTGATC
>CAMZLS010000134.1 GCA_947311765.1 uncultured Helicobacteraceae bacterium | reverse complement strand
TTTGCATGAATCTTATGCTGATGAAATCAAAGCAGCTATCAACCATATGGCAAAAACAGAACGCTCTACCGCCTTGCGTCAAATTCGTAAAAAGATTCTTTCTGAGGAGCGTGATTGGGATGAAAAAGTTCTCAAAAATGCTATTGAAAAAGTAAAACGCGAAATGGTTCGAGAGCAGATTTTAAATGAGAAAGTTCGTGCTGATGGGCGTGCTTTGGATGAAGTGCGTCCTATCAGTATAGAGACAAATGTTTTACCATCTGCTCATGCTTCTGCACTTTTTACACGCGGTCAGACACAAGCGCTTGTTATCTTAACTTTAGGCGGGGATAAAGATGCACAAATGTATGAAGATCTCACCTCAAAACGTACCCAAAATGAAGATTTTATGGTTCACTATAACTTCCCAGGTTTTAGCGTAGGTGAGCCTTCGCCAGTTGGACCACCGCGCCGTAGAGAGCTAGGACACGGAAACTTAGCTAAACGCGCTCTTGAAGCAGCCATGCCAGAATCAGGTCATACGGTTCGCCTTGTTTCAGAAATATTAGAGTCAAATGGCTCATCATCAATGGCAACTGTGTGTGGTGGCTATATGGCACTTCGCGCGGGTGATATAGAGATGAGTGACACTATCGCTGGTATTGCTATGGGTATGGTTAGTGAAGATGGTAAGTACGCAATTTTAAGTGATATTATGGGACTTGAAGACCATGATGGCGATATGGATTTTAAAGTAGCAGGTTCAAAAGAGGGTATCACCGCCTTACAGATGGATATAAAACTAGGTGGAATATCACTTGATATTTTAAAAGAAGCGCTGATTCAAGCACAAAAAGGCCGTGCACATATTATAGATATTATGCAAGCGCATGAAAACACAATCATTTTAAACGAAGGCATCTTGCCAAGCAGTGACATTTTCCATATAGACCCAAGTAGTATTGGTGATATTATTGGGCAAGCGGGTAAAACTATTCGTGAGATTATTGAGAAGTTTGAAGTAGCTATTGATATTGATAAAAAACAAGGTCATGTAAAAGTGTCAGGAACATCACGCCAAGGTATAAAAGATGCAAGAGCTCATATTGAAAGTATAGCAAGTGCTGAAAAAGCTCCAAAAATTGACTACAAAGTAGGAGATAAAGCTGAAGGAACTGTGAAAAAGATAGTTGATTTTGGTGCATTTATCGGCTTGCCAGGTGGAGTAGATGGACTTTTGCATATCTCAAAAATTTCAGATCAACGTGTCGAAAGAGTCTCTGATGTTTTAAGCGAAGGTGAGAAAATAGATGTGGAAATTTTAGAATTTAAAGGAAATAAGATCTCTTTAGGTAGAACCTAAGAAATTTTTTACAATTATTTCACTATAATTCGCGTACTCAAAGTGATTTAGTAGGGAAATCCATTGCATTTATGTGTGGGTTGGTCTTTTACATGTAAGAGATTTACGTTATCCGAACGCTCTTTGAAACAAAATTTTAAAAATGGAGAACTGAATGAAAAAAATTCTTTTCGTATTATTAGCATTAAGCGCTGCTGCTTTCGCATCTGATGGTGAAGTAGCAAATCAAACTTTAAAAGCATACTCTATGATCGCCGCTGGTGTTGGTCTTGGTCTTGCTGCTCTTGGTGGAGCAATCGGTATGGGTCATACTGCTGCTGCAACAATCGCTGGTACTGCTCGTAACCCAGGTCTTGGCGGAAAACTAATGACTACAATGTTCATCGCTCTTGCAATGATCGAAGCGCAAGTTATCTATACTCTAGTAATTGCACTTATCGCTCTTTACGCTAATCCTTACCTAGGGTAATTAGCGTTAATAAAATGCCAATTTCTTGGCATTTTTAGCTAATTACGAGTTTTTGATGTTTTTATTTAAAAAACCAAAAACTCTGCTTAGCAAACCATCAGTCAGCTTCGGCTGACAACTTTTCAAATATGCACCAGTGGCGGAACGGTAGACGCGCGGGCTTGAGGGGCTCGTTTCTTCGGAAGTGGAAGTTCAAATCTTCTCTGGTGCACCACTCTCAAACACCCTATATACGGGACTTAAATCAAAATATTTAATAAAATAAAAATGCAACAGTAGGCAGTTTCTTGTGACCAAGATAATCTACAATACCATATATTACATCCATAAACATACATAACCAAAAACATTCATTTTCAAGAAACTTGTCATAATATACTCTATTTGACAAGGATACTACACAGAATTACTACACAGTTTTTCAAACAAACTTCAATTTATTTTGTGTGATACAGAGTTGACATATTACTTAATTCTAAATATGAATAATATTAGTCATTTAACTTGACATAGATAGACTCAATGTTGTATAATTTCCTTATATTAATTAAAAGGAAAGAAATTATGAAAGATATTTTTGAAAAACTAACACATCAAATGACACAAACTATTGAGTCAGCAATCTCTTTGGCTCTACACAATAAAAACTCAGAAGTAGAACCAATTCACTTTTTATGGGCATTGCTGACAAACTCTGATTCGGTGCTTAATCAAGCGTTTAATAAGATGAATATAGATAAAACGGCCATAGAGCTTGATGTAAAAAGTGCAGTCAATCAACTGCCAACTGTTTCACAACTTGCAAAAGAAAATATTAAGCTATCAAGAAGTTTTGCGCAATCACTAGAGCGTGGAGCAGGGGAGATGGCTAAAAATGGAGATAACTTTTTAGCAGTAGATAGTTATTTTGTAGCCAATATGGGCGAGCCTAGTTTTAAATCTATATTGGAAAAATATGTGGATATGGCAAACCTTGCGAAGACTTTTGAATCTATGCGTGGCGGACAAAAAATAGAGTCACAAAGCGCAGATGAGAACCTAGAGAGTCTTGATAAATACGGTATAGATTTAACCGCTCAAGCAGCAGAGGGAAATCTAGCACCTGTGATAGGTCGTGATGATGAGATCAATCGTATGATGCAGATACTTATTCGTAAAACAAAAAACAATCCTATTCTTTTAGGTGAACCAGGTGTTGGTAAAACTGCCTTAGTAGAGGGTTTAGCCCAGCGTGTATATAATAAAGAAGTACCACTAAGTCTGCAAAATAAACGAGTGGTTGCCTTGGATATGAGTGCACTCATTGCAGGTGCCAAATATCGTGGAGAGTTTGAAGACCGCCTCAAAGCTGTTATTGAAGAGGTCAAACAGAGTGCTAATATCATCTTGTTTATAGACGAAATTCACACTATAGTTGGGGCAGGAGCAAGCGAGGGAAGTATGGACGCTGCCAATATCTTAAAACCAGCGCTTGCTCGTGGTGAGCTACATACTATCGGGGCGACGACACTTAAAGAGTATAGAAAGTATTTTGAAAAAGATGCTGCCTTGCAACGCCGTTTTCAACCTGTAAACCTTGATGAACCTAGTGTCAATGAGTCTTTACAGATTTTACGAGGGATAAAAGAGCGTCTTGAAGCACACCATAATGTTAGCATTACCGATTCGGCTCTAGTAGCTGCGGCAAAACTTTCAGATAGATATATCGGTGATAGATTTTTGCCAGATAAGGCGATAGATTTGATAGATGAGGCAGCAGCAGAGCTAAGAATGCAGATAGAGTCTGAGCCGCATGTACTCTCAAGCGTCAAAAGAAAAAGCCAAGAGTTACATGTAGAGCAAGAAGCACTCAAAATGGAGGTAACACCAGCCAATGAAAAGCGTCTGAGTGAGATAGAAAAAGAGCTTGCAGATGTTTCAGAGGAGCAGCGTCGTCTTGAGGCACAGTTTGCTAATGAAAAAGAGGTTTTTGACCGTATAGCAGGAATAAAAACAGAAATTGATGCAAAAAGACGAGAGGCAGAACAGGCAAAAAATGCAGGTGATTTTAACCGTGCGGCAGAGATAGAGTATGGAGAAATTCCAAAACTCAATGAAGAAGAGAGCTCTATTGCCGAGCAGTGGAAAAAGATGCAAGAGAGTGGCACACTGCTTAAAAATAGCGTGGATGAAGATGCAATAGCAGGGGTTGTAAGTAGATGGACGGGAATCCCAGTCAATAAAATGCTTCAAAGCGAGCGTGATAAAATCTTACATGTAGAAGATGAGCTCAACAAAACCGTAATCGGTCAAGAAAAAGCGACTTTTGCAGTAGCACGCGCTATCAAGCGAAATAAAGCAGGACTTTCAGATAAAAATCGTCCTATTGGAAGCTTTCTTTTCTTGGGGCCAACAGGTGTGGGTAAGACACAAACGGCGAAAACTTTGGCTAAGTTTCTCTTTGATAGCGAAGATGCAATGATTCGTCTTGATATGAGTGAATATATGGAAAAACATGCGGTTTCTCGTCTTGTCGGTGCGCCTCCTGGGTATGTGGGATATGATGAGGGCGGACAACTCACCGAAGCGGTACGCCGTAAACCTTATAGCGTGGTGCTTTTTGATGAGGTAGAAAAAGCCCACCCAGATGTTTTTAATATGCTCTTGCAAGTTTTGGATGATGGGCGATTGACGGATAATAAAGGAGTAGTAGTTGATTTTACAAATACTATTATTATCTTAACATCAAATATCGCCTCAGATAAAATTATGAATATGGCAGGAGATCCTGAGCTTAATAATGTTGTGATGGCAGAATTAAAACAGGCATTTAGACCTGAATTTTTAAATCGCCTTGATGATGTTGTTATCTTTAATCCTCTTGGTGAAGCTGAGGTTGTAGATATTGTCGGGCTCTTTTTCCAAGAGATTGTGGCAAAAGTTTCTGAACGCGATATCACACTAGAGTTAAGCGATAGTGCAAAAAAACTTATCGCAGAAGCTGGATTTGATCCTGTATATGGAGCAAGACCACTTAAACGCGCGCTCTATGAGATAGTAGAAGACCGCTTGGCTGATTTGATTTTAGGTGGTGAAGTAAGTGAAGGAAGTAAGGTTGTTTTTGATGCAAAAGATGCAGAAATAACAGTGTCTGTAGATTAAATTTACTTGTTTAGCTTTTCATTAAACATTAGCCTGTATAATTGCACTATGAAATATTTATTATCACTTCTTTTTATAACAACTAATATTTTGATGGCATGTACGGGCGATTGCCTTACTTGCCATCCAAGCCTTGTCCCTACTATCAATGAAGATTTGCGTCACAAACCTATGCTTACATGTATAAATTGTCATAGTGCAAACCCTGACTCTATGGCTGAGTGTGGGAGTGACTGTTTTGGATGCCATTCTATCGAAAGGATAGAGAAGCCAAAAATTAAAGAGCATGATGTTATTCGTAAGTGTCGAGATTGTCACTTGGAGATGCAAAAAGAGGCTCTTGACATTACCCGCCCCTTAGAGCAGTCATTCCAAAAGCCTTTGAAAGAGTTTCTGCTTCCTTAGTTAAGCATACAGCAGAACTTCAAAATCCTTATCAAAATTTCCAAGTAATTTATCAAGAAACTTCTGACTTTCATTAATAAGTTTCTCGCTTTGTTCAAACATCTTAAGGGTGTCGTCAAACAGTTTGACTAAATCAGTTTTTCCCTGTTGTTTGGTATCGTAAGCCATATCTTTAATCGGTTGCATTGTTTTTTCAAGTAAATCTGATATCTGATTAAGAGGCGTTTTTTGCTCTTGGTCTGAGACCTCTTGCATAAAGTTTTCGATATAAGGTTTAGCTATCTCCATAAAGGCAGCTATCTCTTTTTTATCTTGCTCATCTATGCCATTGGAAGTTTGCATCTCAAATTGGTATTTTTGAAGTGAGGAAAATGAGAAAGAGGCATTTTCATTTTTTCCATCTTTTTGTGCTGAAAGTGCTAACTCTTGCGTGTTTTCAAAACCGAGATTTATCACATCACCACTAGAAGTTCTCATCTGTATATCTAGGGTGTGAGAACGATACGCATTTAATTCATAAGAGGTGTTCATAACCAAATCCTTTACATGTAAATCGTCTTATTTGCCATAATATTTAATTTTTTTATAAAAATTAGAATCTTTGAGGCACTTTTATTTTATCCTTAATTGATGTTTAAGTAAAATAAAGCTAGTATTGCGGTTCTAATTTCAGATTACAAAGGTTCTGGCATGAGCAAAAGAACATACCAACCCCACAATACTCCACGTAAACGTACTCACGGTTTCAGACTGCGTATGTCTACAAAAAATGGTCGCCGTACAATTAATGCACGCCGCGCTAAGGGTAGAAAAAGATTGACTGTATAAACAGTTTTGTAACGCTTAAACAACATTCAGAGTTTGGGCGTATATACAATCGCGGAAAAAGTGCACACTCGCGCTCTTGCGTTGTATTTTATCTCCCAAAAGATGGTGAGAAAAAGATAGGCTATACTGCTAGCAAAAAAGTTGGTAATGCCGTTATTCGTAATCGTTCCAAGAGAAGATTACGAGCTTTATGGCGAGAACTTCAAGATAAACTCAAAGATGGACAGTATGTTTTTGTTGCTAAGGCAAGCTTACATGCTACGCCGTATGCAACTCTTCAAAAAGATATCAATTACGTTTTAAAGAAGCTTAATGCTAAGATCGTTTTTACTTAATCTCTTAAAACTTTACCAAAATACTTTTTCATTAATAGCTGGAAATAACTGTCGTTATTATCCTTCATGTTCAGCGTATGCAATGATACAGTTTGAAAAAAATAATCTTTTTTTTGCATTTTTTAACTCACTTTTTCGCATTTTACGATGCAATCAACTCTTTGAAGGTGGATTTGATCATCCAAAATTACAAATAAAGTGTAAAAAAAATGAAAGTTTGAGCATCAATAAGGTAAAATACTGGCTTATTCCTCAAGCGGACAACCGCTACAGTATAGTAAAAAATTTTTTATATAAAGGCTAATTTTGTTAGACAAGATGACAAGCAACCAACGTCTTATCCTCGCAGTAGGACTTTCTTTCGTATTTTTTATAGCGTACACGGCTATTTTTCCACCTCCACCGCCAAAAAATGATACAAATCAAACAGCAACACAATATGTCGCCACAGAGGCAAAACAATCAGATAAAGTAGTTACTAAGCAAGAGCCAAGAGAGAGTTTAATAGGTCACAGTATTGCTTCAGATGAAGCCATAAATAAGAGTGAAACAAATACCCTTGTAAGTATAGAAAGTGATGCATTTTCACTCAAGATAGATACTCTTGGGCGAATTAGCTCAAAAAAATTAAAAAATGACAAGTTTCATGATGAAGAAGGAAAGCATGTAGAGTTGATTCCTTCTTTTGGCGCAAAACCTCTTTATATTAGATTTTCAGATGGTGCTCTTAATGATGAAGCATCAAAAGTTCCTTATATGGCGAGTGCTCATAGTTTAGATTTAACTAATAGCGATAGTGTCTCTGTGGTATTAACACAAAAATTGTCAAATCTAAGTGTTACAAAAAATCTCACTTTCTATAAAGATGGGCATTATGATGTTGATATAGAACTAAGTAAAGAGAAGCGCTACTTCGTCTATTTAGGAAATCGTCCTCAAAGTGATGGCGAGCAGATGATGACAAATAAAGGATCTTTAGTATATGCAGGTGATAATCTTACTACAATTTTTGAAGATGGCGATGTAGAGGGACGTAGTTCATTTACGGACGTACATCTGGTATCAGCTTTTAATCAATACTTTGCATCAATTTTCTATAATCTTAAACCAGATATTACTGTAATGATAGAGCGAGACCGTCGTAATGATAACGCTATAGTCTATTTTGATGCAAGTCGCGCAGTGAAATTCAGTGGATATATTGGGCCAAAAGAGTATTTAACTCTCGAAAACATTGATCCAGTTTTAGTAAATGCTATTGAATATGGCTGGTTTACATTTGCATCAGCGCCGCTTTTTAAACTTTTAATGTTTTTGCATGGTTTCTTTGGTAACTGGGGTTGGGCAATTATTGCTCTTACTCTTATTATCCGCCTTTTACTCTTTCCTTTGACATACAAAGGGATGCTCTCTATGCAGAAGATGAAAGATTTGGCACCTAAGATTAAAGAAATACAGAAAAAACATAAGGGTGATCCACAGCGCATGAATGCTCTCGTTATGGAAACCTATAAGAAACATGGTGCGAATCCACTTGGCGGATGTTTACCTTTATTATTACAAATTCCTGTTTTCTTTGCAATTTATCGCGTACTTTTAAATGCGGTTGAGCTTCAAGGTGCTCCATGGATTTTATGGATAGATGACTTGTCTCGTATGGA
>CAMZLS010000133.1 GCA_947311765.1 uncultured Helicobacteraceae bacterium | reverse complement strand
TTAACGACCACTATAAACGATTAACACGAAAAACACAAAATTTTAAATTTACTTTTTATAATCAAATACCAATGTCACGAGGACTTGGAAGTTCATCAGCGGTGATAGTAAGCGCTATTGCGACCGCGCATGAAGCAGCAAGTGTTCGTGTATCTAAACGCCGTATTTTAAATTATGCACTCACATATGAGCCACACCCTGACAATATTGCCCCTGCGGTAATGGGTGGATTTAATGTCGCAACTTTAGAGAAAAATAAGGTCTTTTCAGAGAAAAAGCATCTTCCAGATTACCTAAAAGCCGTAGTCGTTATCCCAAACAAGCCAATATCTACCGCTCGTTCTCGTACCTCCTTGCCTCGCTCATATTCAAAAGAAAATGCAGTTTTTAATCTCTCTCATACAGCCATGACAGTTGCTGCATTTTATGCAGAAAACTGGGAACTTCTTCGCCTAACCACGCAAGATAGATTTCACCAGCGTGCCCGTATGAAGATGCTTCCTGAACTTTTTAGCGTACAGAAAATGGCGTATGATAATGGTGCTCTAATGAGTACACTTTCAGGAAGTGGTTCTACTTTTTTCAATATGGTTTACGACTATGATGCTGAGAGTTTGGCAAATCGTTTTCGACAAAAGTTTTCAGATTTTGATGTGAAAATACTCGATTTCGATAACAACGGTCTTATAATAGAGCGTTAAAACACCACAAATAAAGAAAGATTTAGCTATAATGGCACGAAAATTTCATAAGCCTATACGAACATGTATTGTCTGTCGAGGAAAGTTTACGCAAAGTGAATTAGTACGGCTTCAGTGTCAAGAGAGACAGCTCATATCTTTTACAAGTCAAGGTCGTAGTTTTTACATATGTAAAGAGTGCACTAATGATGAAAAAAAATGTGCTAAATCTTTAGCAAGAGTGTGTAAAAGCGGTGAGTTAGGAAAACTTATGTACAAGTTAAGGGAGATCATCATTGATGGAAGATAAAGTCAGAATCCACGAAATTGCAAAAGAACTTGGCATAGCCTCAAAAGAGGTTATCGATAAAGCCGCAACAATTGGAGTTTCTGTTAAAACAGCTTCGAGTACAGTGTCTATGTCAGAAGCTGAAAAAATAATGAATTTTATCATGAGCGGTGCTACGCCAAAACCTGCTAAAAAGAAGATAATTGTTAAAAAAGCAGCGACTAAAGCGCCACAAGTCAGTCAAAGCGATACAGAAGAAGTTACTAAAGTTACACCTATCGCTAAAGAAGAGCCAGTTGCTGAGACAGTAGTTGAGTCAAAAAGTGAAGTCGTAGTTACTTCTAGCACAGAAGTCAAGGAAGTAGAAGTTGCTGAAAAAACTGAAGATCCTACTCCTGAAAAAGCTAAAGAGAATGTAGAATCAAAGAGTTCAGCTGAAGTAAAAAGTAAAAAGAGAACAAGTCTTATTAAAGAAGTTAAGCCTATTGCCATTAAACGCTCAGGACTTAAGATAGTTAAAAAGAAAAAACCAAAAATAGAAGAGACATTTTCAGCACCTGAGCGCGGTAGTGAAGCTTCAAGAGTAAGCAACTATGGAAAAATAAGCGAAGACGTTCTTAAAGAACTTGCTGCTAAAAAATCTAAAAGAAAAGGACAGCAAGGAACTGCTGTTCAGAAGAAAAATCAAGGAAAAGCACTTAATATCTTTGGCGGTGGCATGAGTGATGTTTCTATGGATTACGAAGAAGATCAAGTTGTTCTTCTTGATTTAAATGAAGTTGATCGTGTTGTTCCAGTACAACAAGAACAGAAACCTCGTCCTAAAAAACCAGCAGGTAGAAATGCTGGTAAAAAACAGGGCGGACCTCGTAAACCACGCCAGGTTTCTCGTGGAAAACGTCAAAAATATGCTAAAAACAAACCAGTAGAAGAGATAGTGACTCATGTAGAAATACCCGAAGATATTCGTGTGTATGAATTTGCTGAAAAACTCAATCGCCCAATGTCAGAAATTATCAAGGTGCTTTTTAATCTTGGAATGATGGCAACGAAAAATGACTTTTTAGGTAAAGATGAGATAGAGATTCTTGCCGAAGAGTTTGAAGTCGAAGTAACAACAATTGACCCTAAAGATGCTTTCAATTATGAAGAATCCTATGATGATGAAGTGGCAGATGATGAAAATATGCAAGAGCGTCCTCCTATTATTACGATTATGGGTCACGTAGATCATGGTAAAACTTCACTTCTTGATGCTATTCGTAATGCAAAAGTTGTTGATGGTGAAGCGGGTGGTATTACACAACATATTGGTGCATATACTATTGATCAAAATGGCAAAAAGATTACCTTTATAGATACTCCAGGTCACGCAGCATTTTCTAGTATGCGTCAACGCGGGGCAGATGTGACAGATATTATCATCATAGTTGTTGCAGCTGATGATGGTGTGAAACCACAGACATTAGAAGTTATTAAAATTGCAAAAGAGTCAAATGCTCCAGTAATTATTGCCTTAAATAAGATGGATAAAGAGGGTGCAAACCCTGACTTAGTCAAAGGTCAGATGGCAGAGCACGGTATGAGCCCGCTCGATTGGGGTGGTGATACTGAGTTTATCCCACTTTCAGCGAAAACTGGTGAAGGTATTGATGATTTGTTGGAAAATATTTTAGATCAAGCCGAACTTTTAGAACTTCGTGCAAATCCTGAAGTGCCTGCAAAAGCTGCTGTTGTGGAGAGTTCACTTGAAAAAGGTCGTGGTCCTGTTGCTACGGTAATTGTTCAAAACGGTACGCTTAAAGTTGGCGATAATGTAGTTTGTGGAGCAGCTTATGGACGTGTTCGAGCGCTTATTGATAATCATAAAAAGCAAATTAAAACTGTTGGACCAAGCGAGGCTGCGGTTGTTGTAGGCTTAAGTGAAGTTCCAGCATCTGGTGAAACGCTAATGGTTATGGAAAACGACAGAGATGCAAGAGAATATGCCCAAAAACGTTATGAATATGAGCGCAACCGTGAACTCTCTCACTCCACAAAAACAACACTTGATGAGCTTACTTCACTTATCGCTGAGGGGAATTTAAAAACTCTTAAAGTTGTTCTTAAAACAGATGTACATGGTTCACTAGAAGCTATCAAATCATCACTCTTAGAGCTTCGTAATGAAGAGGTAAAAGTAAATATCATCTCATCAGGTGTTGGTGGAATTACCGAAACAGATGTACAGCTTGTAAATAACTCTGAAAACTGCGTTTTATTAGGATTTAATGTGCGTCCTACTGGAGCGGTGAAAGCCTTAGCAAAACAGACAGGTGTTGAAATCCGCACCTACACTATCATCTATCAAATCATTGATGATATTACAGGAATGCTAACAGGCATGATGGCTCCGAAATTTAGTGAAGAGCACACTGGCCAAGCTGATGTTAAAGAGGTCTTCAAAATTCCTAAGGGCGTTGTTGCAGGAAGTCTTGTTGTGGATGGAAAACTTGTTCGTGGTGGTCTTGTGCGTGTTATTCGTGAGGGTGTTGTTATCCATGAGGGTGAGCTTAATTCACTCAAACGCTTCAAAGATGATGTAAAAGAGATTGGTAATGGGTATGAGTGTGGTGTTGTCATTAATGGTTATGAAGATGTACAGCCTGGCGATGTTATCGAAACCTTTACAAAAGTAGAGCAAAAAGTTAGTCTGTGACTCCTGCAGAGATAAAACTAAAACGTACAGAATCAATTCTCAAAGAGTTGATTCCTGAAGCGCTTAGTGGGCTTAATGATGCACGACTTCGTGAGTTGGATGTTATTGATGTCTCATGCTCTAAGGGGCGTGATGATGCGAGAGTCTATCTTGATCCTCACACTTACAGCGATGAAGAGCGTCGCATTTTCTTAAAACAACTCAAAAAAGCCCGTCCTATTATAGAAGAACACTGTTCTCGTGATCAGGGTTGGTTTCGTTGTCCAAAATTTGCTTTTTTATTTGACGATCAGATGCAAAAGAGTAAAAATATAGAAGACCTTTTTGCAAAAATTGCTTCACGAAATAGAAAGGAAGACGATGAGTCTTGAAAAAGATATTAAAACTATGCTAAGCTCTATCGGGCTTAATCTCTACGACACAACAGTAACAAGTGAACATGAAGAGACTATCTATCGTGTGAGTGTTATGGCAACAGGTGGTGTTAGTATGGATAAGGTTGTAGAAGCTACAAAACTTATCTCTCCTCTTCTTGATGTTACCCCTCCTGTCTCTGGCGAATACCGACTTGAGGTAAGCTCTCCTGGGATAGAACGCAAGCTTTCTACTCTCTTACATGTAGAAAACTCTATCGGTGAAAAAGTTGCCATCACCATGAAAGATAAAACAAAATATCGTGGAGAACTCTTACATGTAAAGGCTAAAGATATAACTATTAACGATACAGAAAATGGTGAAATAACCCTCTCTTATGATGATGTTAATAAGGCAAAAACCTACTTCGAGTGGTAATGCAAAATCCTATGACTTTTGCCTTGCAAGAGGCGTGGAAATTTCAAGGCTTAACTTTTCCAAATCCTGCTGTTGGCGCTTGTGTTGTAGGCTCAAAGGGTGAAATCCTTGGAGTCAATGCCCACCAAAAAGCAGGCGAGGCTCACGCTGAAGTTTTAGCCTTGCGAGATGCCTATGTTTTACTGAGTGATGATACGAGTATTGCCCTTACATGTAAGGCTGATGAACTCCATAATTATCTTCTAAAAAATCACAATAATATCTTTCACAACTGTAGTATTTATGTCACCTTAGAGCCGTGCGCTCATAGAGGAAAGACTCCATCTTGTGCCTCACTTATAAGTGCTTTAGGTTTAGAAAAAGTCTTTATTGGACAGAGCGATACTAACCCGTCCGCTGCGGGTGGTGAAGCTATTTTACAAGCAAACAGTATTATCGTTGAAAAAGGTATGCAAAAGAAAAAATCGCATGAACTACTTTTGCCGTTTCTCTCATGGCAAAAAAACTCTTTTGTAACATTTAAGTGGGCGCAGAGGCTTGACGGCACTATTGATGGTGGCACAGTCAGTTCTCAAACTTCACGAAAGTATGTCCATGCTATGCGTAATGTTTGCGATCTTTTAGTTATAGGCGGCAATACAGTAAGGCTAGATAGACCAACCTTAGATGCACGAATGGTAGATGGCAAAGCACCCGATATCCTCATCTACTCTCATGAAGATAATTTTGATAGAGAGATACCACTTTTCCACCTTAAAAATCGCACAGTATATATAGAAAACTCCTTACATGTAATGAAAAAATATAAAAATATTTTGATAGAAGGTGGCAATGGTATGTATGAGGCAAGCAAAGAACTTGTAGATTTATATCTCACATTTATCTCACCTAAAAGTGGTGCTGGTACAATGTCACTACTAAAAAATCAAGATGAGTTTGAAATCTTACATGTAAGGCAGATTGAGAGTGATATAATGCTCTGGATGAAGAGGAAAAAAATTTAATGCAAAAACAAGAAAAAATAGTCTCAATGTTTGACGATATTGCTCCAACTTATGACAAGGCAAATCGTGTAATGAGTATGGGAGTTGATAGAAGTTGGCGGAAAAAAGGGTGCGATAAAGCCTTTGAATTTTATGCTAAAGAGAAGGTAGATAGAATCGTAGATGTAGCTTGTGGCACGGGTGATATGATGGATTACTGGAGACGACAGGCGAAAGAGAAGTCTATCGAAGTAGCGGAGCTTATAGGAGTTGATCCATCTGAAGGAATGGTAGGGGTTGGACGTGAAAAATTTCCTGAGTTCATCTACCATATCGCCAAAGCGACTGAGATACCACTAGAAGATGGCAGTGCAGATTTTTTAAGTATCACCTATGGCATCAGAAATGTAGTACAACGTGAAGCCGCCCTTGTAGAGTTTAACCGAGTCTTAAAACAGGGTGGTATGGTAGTTATATTAGAGTTTATGAAAAATGAAAACCCTTCACTCTTAGGGCGTATTCGCGATTTTTATATGAAGAAAATCTTACCAAAAGTAGGCGGTTTCATCTCAAAAAATCTTGAAGCGTATGAGTACCTTCCAAACTCCATCGGCGACTTTGCAACCGTAGGACAGATGCAAGAAGAGCTACAAAACGCAGGCTTTGAAATCCGCTTTACACAGAGTTTCTCTATGGATATCTCGACCTTGATTATTGCTCAAAAGAGTTAGAGTTTTGAGACTCTACTCCTTTGTCAAAAGTGTGTATTATTGTGATATAATTATGCACATAAAAAGGATGTATGATGAGTACACTTTCAATTCGAAAAAACTTTACTATCCCGCAATCCATCGTCAAAAAACTTGAATTTTTGGCACAAAAGATGCATAAAAAACAGTCTCAAGTTATTCAAGAACTCATTAATGAAAAGATGAAAGAGTATGAGAAAGAGAAAAAATTACAAGCTCTTGATAGGATAAGTGGAATGTTTACAGGTGAGTTTTGCGAAGATATCTCTATTCAATCCATAAAGAGCAATAGTGCAAATTAAAAAGATTTTTTTAGATGCAAATATTTTTAATGATATCTTTGATGAAAATAGACGTAATCACATCTCAAGCAGGGATTCATTACATTATGCTTTAGAACATGACATACAGATTTTTACAAGTTGCGATATCGTAACAAATATCTATTATATTACTTCAAAATATGTTTCAAAAAAGAGAGCCTTAAATGCCTTAGAGACAGTGAAAGAGATAGTACATATTCTCCCTTTTGCTTATGATGAGCTGAGTAGGACAATCACTCTTATGAAAGATGATAGTGATTATAAAGATATGGAAGACACCATACAGTATATTTTAGCACTTCAAGAGAATTGTGATCTTATTATTTCAAATGACAAAAAATTTGTATCTAAAAAGATAAAAGTAGTGTGTTCAGACGAATTTATAGAGATGTCTCAATGATGGCAAATCCCTTAAGCGTCGGCGAACTTACCGAACAGATAAAAAACCTCCTAGAAGCGACCTTTATGCAGATAAGTGTTGAGGGAGAGCTTTCTCGTATTACTTACCATAATAGCGGGCATATTTACTTTACTCTTAAAGATGCTGATGCCTCTATGAGTGCTATTATGTTTCGAGGGAATGCGAGTTCTTTGAAGTTTCGCCTTGAAGAGGGACTCAAAGTCATAGTCAATGGGGCGATTACACTTTATAAGCCGAGTGGAAAATATCAGATTCGCGCTTTTAGTATAGAACCAGCAGGGCATGGGGCTTTGGCTTTGGCGTATGAACAGCTCAAACGTGACTTGGAAGCGAAGGGCTATTTTGCTAGTGAGCGAAAAAAATCTTTGCCAAAATACCCAAAACGTATCGCCTTGATAACATCAGCAACAGGGGCAGCCTTGCAAGATATGTTGCGCGTAGCTTCTGCTAGGTGGCCACTCTTACATGTAAGCATTTATGATGTGCTTGTTCAGGGTGAGAATGCGGCATCTCAGATAGCAGATACACTTTTACATGTAGATAAAAAAGGCTATGATGTTCTTCTTATCGCTCGGGGTGGTGGGAGTATGGAAGATTTGTGGGCTTTTAATGAGCGTGTTGTTGCTGAGGCACTTTTTCAGGTGCAGACCCCTACCGTTTCAGCTGTTGGGCATGAGATAGATTGGCTGATATCTGATTTTGTAGCGGATTTGCGTGCGCCGACTCCGAGTGCTGCTATGGAGATGATTTTGCCAGACAGGGATGAATTTTTACAAGGTATTGATGTGATGAGTTCACGACTTGAGACACAGCTCAAACATATCTTAAGTAAAAAACAAGAGAGCCTAAACTATCTTCTACAAAGTCTCCAACGCCACTCCATAGAGCAGAAGATTCAGCGTAATCGTGAACAGATAAAGCAGTTAAAAGAGCAATTTCATACGCAGATAACTTTAAAATTAGAGCGTTTCAGGCGTGAGTTAGAGCCCTTACATGTAAGACTTACACACAGTATAAATCAAAATCTCAATATCTCTCGAAATGCACTTTTACAACTGCAAAAAGCTTATGAAAGCGCAAACCCTGCCCTACGCTCAAAGCGTGGATTTGCACAGGTGAGTGTAGAGGGAAAAGTCGTAGAACTAAAGGCTTTACATGTAAAGGATACGGTAACTTTGATGGACGCGGAGGTCTCTATTAGCGCTGAAGTAAAATCCGTGAAACCTCAACGAAGCGAGAGTTCAGGAAAGTAGATATGCAAGAGACTTGAGCCTTGCGTGGCAAATTGCTTCATGAGCTTATCAAACTTATCTTCTTTTTTCCATGATGGCTCACTTACGCCAGAGAGCGCAACAAGTTTTGCTTCTGCATCATAACGCAGACCAACACTATCGATAAGACCTATCTCTTTTGCTTGTTTAGCGGTGAAAATATGGGCATTAGCAAAATCATCTTTTTTTGCTACATCCAAACCACGCGCCTTAGCAACATCACTATAAAACATCTCATAATTACCTTGGATGACCTTATCGAGTTCCGCGCGCTCAAAGGCTTCCCAAGGGCGTTCAGTTGTACCAACTTGCTTGAATTTTCCAGCCTTAACAACTTGAGATTTTATGCCTATCTTTTTCATGATTTCAGACAGATCAGCCCCTTGCATAATGACACCAATAGAGCCTACCATAGTCCCAGGATTAGCGATAAGTTCATCTGCCCAGATAGCAGCATAATAACTGCCACTCGCCATAATCCCACTAGAATATGCCACTACAGGCTTTTGTGCACTGAGGCGTTTGATAGCATAAGCAACTTCGATAGAGGGGGCAATAGCACCACCAGGGGAGTTAATATCAAATAAAACGCCTTTGATAGCCTCATCTTTTCGAGTTGCTTCAATCTGCTTTAAGAGTTCACTTACCTCAAAGATAGGGCCATTGAGTGAAATCTTTTGAAGATTTGCAGGAGCGAGTTGTTCTTGCGTATTTGGCACAAATATCAGATAAACTATAAGTAAAAAAAGCATCGCTTTAAAATGGTTTTGTATAAATCCAAGCGCAGCGGTGATGGGGAGAAAAAGTTTTTTGAGACCTTCCATTTTTATAATGCCTTTGTTCCGTTAATGTAAACGGATTGTATTTTGTATTGATGTAAGATAAGATGAAGCACTAACTGTTCATTAGGAGTTTTACCTAAATTTAAGACAAGCATATCAGCATTTTTTTCTTCTTCAATGCTTCCCGTGTTGAGCTTAAGAGCTTCTGCAGCCTTACATGTAACACTATCAAATAATTTTTTAGCAAAAGAGAGCAGGTCTTGTCCGTGATGCATAAATAGAGCAATTTTCATCTCTTCAAAAAGATTAAGTGTATAGTTAGAACTGAGCCCATCCGTAGCGATAAGCCAATCAAGCTTCGCATCTTCAAGCATATCAATATCAAGAGCACCATTACCTAAAAGGCGGTTAGAGACAGGGCAGTGCACAACAGTATGTTTGTCATCATGAAGCTTTTGAAGTTGCTCTTTTGAGGCTTGTGTTACATGCGTCATCAATGTTGGATATCCTTTGAAAAGCTCTAAAAACTCATCAGAACTATTGACAGCATACTCTTGTTTTAAAAATTCTTTGAAAAAAGGCACAAACTCTCCACTATTGTTTTGACACCACTCTTTTTCTGCAGGTGATTCCATAAAGTGTGCCGAGAGAGGAAGTTTCTCATTTTTTGCAACTCTCAAGGCTCGTTTGATAAGGATGGGGTGTACTGAATATGGTGAGTGAATAGCGATTCCTGCTTGAAACCCCTTGCGTTTGATGCTTTTTGCATTATCAAGGCGTTCTAAAAAATCTCCATAGAGAGTATCTGCCATCACCGCTTGAGAGCCTATAAGCTCATTAAAAAAAACAACATTTTGAGCTGCTTTTTGCGCTACATCCAAGTCAAGACCATGAGAGCTAATCGCACCAAAGCTTGTTGTACCAGAGTGCAACATCAAATCTACAGCTCTACTCATACACTCCTCTTTACATGTAAGCATAAGATCATCACGATTTTTGATAACTGAGTGTAACCAAGGCATAAAAGAGCCATACTCTAAAGTGGTTTTATTGGCGGAAAATTCTAAATGAATGTGGGTATTAATAAGTCCTGGAATGATAAGAGAGTTTTTTTCAAGTTCAATAATTTCAGCCCCAGGAAAGCTTACATGTAAGCTTTCAAAATCAGCTATCTTTTTTATAGTTGCATCAAAAGCGATGGCTTGATTTTCAAGAAGGGCTTGGGGCGTTAAGATAAAGTGCGGTTTTATAATTGTCAATTATTCTCCTAGAAGTGGTTTGGGTTGAGGCTCACCAAAATAATAGCCTTGTGAATAGTCAATGCCTAATTCTACAACAAGATTTTGAATTGTTTCATTTTTTACAAATTCTGCAATAGTTTTCATACCTAGCTTTTTAGCAAACACAACAATAGTTGAGACAAGAATCCTAGAGTTTTCGTTTGTATCAAGGTTTTGAATCATAGAGCCATCAATTTTTATAAAATCAGCATTGAGTTTCATAAGATACTCAAAATTAGAGTAGCCCGTGCCAAAGTCATCAATAGCAATTTTACACCCATATTTTTTAACATTTTGGATAAATTCATTAATTTCGCTAAAGTTTTCAATACCTTCAGATTCTACAATTTCAAAAACAACTCTTTTACCGATATTGTATTTTTCTAGGGCATCAAAAAGGTATCGTTGCATCTGCATATCTAAAATATCTTCAATGGTGAGATTGATAGAAAATTCATACTCAAGTGTATCGAGAGTTTTAAAGGCATGGTTGATAACCGCTTGTGTAATATTGTGATACTGTTTTGAATGTTTAGAAATTTCTAGGAAAAAGAAAGGGGAGATAGTCTCACCTTTATCATTAATAAGGCGTATAAGTGCTTCATATTTCTCGATTTTACCCGTATGATTGTTTATAATTGGTTGATAATAAGGGAGAAGTTTATCTTTTTGTATTGCTTTTTTTATCTCTCTGCTCCAAAACATATTATTCTCATAACTTTTTTCTATAGAGAGAGACTTATTATAAACTATAAAAGATTTTTTTGTTAATTTCGCATGTTTAAGTGCAATATCTACTGTACTAAGAAGTTCTGTGGACTCTTCAAAAGAGATAGCAACGGTGACTTCATGGGGAATTTCATTACCGTCTATAACAATTGGAGTACTATTGATAGCATAGAGAATTCGTGTCACCTCTTTAATAAAATAACGCTCATTAGAATTATCACTTAAAAGAACAAACTCATCACCACCAAGCCTAAAAATGTAGCAAGCATCTTTATTTAAAACGAGTGTAGCAAAAAGCCTGCTTAATTCAACAATAAGGGCATCTCCAACTTTACTTCCATAAAAGTCATTTGTTTGACTAAAGCGATCGATATCAAAAAGAGCTATAAGTGGATTCTGAAGAGTAGGTAATATTTTTTGAAACTTAGCACGATTATGAAGAGATGTGAGACTATCTGTGTAAACACTATCTTTGAGTGCTTTTGTGCGTGATGCAACTTCCTCTTCTAATTTTTCATTAAGAGATTTAAAATAACGAATAAAATATACACTAAGCAGTGAAATAATAAGTGTCACAGTAGAATCAAAAAAGAGTGATTTGAAAAATTGTGACATAAAGTATTCATGCACTATTTTTGTAGGCACTTTAACACTAACAATACCTCGTAAATCTCCAAGTTTATAATTATAAGCAGTATCACTATAGTGTTTTCCTGTAAGCTGGGGTGCATTTTCACGTTTTCCATGACATTGAAGACATTTTGCTTCAACAAAAATTGGAGTAGCATATTGATAATACTCTTTTTCTTTATTGAGGTACTCTTTGAGATTAGGATTTTTATTAAAACTTTCAATGGCTTTAAGCTCATTTGCGTCTGCTTTATTTAAAATATTTCTCGCTCTATCTGAAACAGTTTTAACGATAATGTTAAAACTGTTATGCTTTGAGAAATTATGAGAAATAATTTGGGCACTATGAGCGGGTAGGCCTGCTAGTGTCTGCTTATTTAATGGAATTGTTTTATCAATGTAGAGCTTTTGATAGTAATTTCTATGAGCCATCTTAAAAGAGTTCAGGGTCTGTATTTGATGTTTTATAAACTCTTTTTCTAAGGCAGTTGCTGTAGTGTAATTATATATAGTTTTAAGTATAGCAAAAAATATAAACAGAACTATAAAAAGCAATAAAAAACGTTTCGATATAAGTTTGGTATTCATAAAATTATACTTTCAATTATTTTGGTGTTTATATTATAGCAAAATAAAAATTTATCTCTTTACAATATGATTTTACCTATAATTGATAAATTATTTTTAGTATAAAGGAAATCAATGAAAATTGTTGTAGTACAAGGACCAAATCTTAATATGTTAGGTGTTCGTGAACAAAATATTTACGGACCGATGAAATTAGAGCAGATTCACGCACAGATGAAGACTTTTGCAGATGAAAATGAAATAGAGATTGAATTTTTTCAAAGTAATCTTGAGGGTGAAATTGTAGATAAAGTTCAAGAGTGTTTCGGTGATGCAGATGGTATTATTATCAATCCTGCTGCTTATACGCATACTTCTATCGCTATTCGTGATGCGATTTCAGCAGTTGCTTTGCCAACTATCGAAGTGCATATCAGTAATGTAGCACGTCGTGAAGAGTTCCGTCAAAAGAACCTTATCGCGCCAGTATGTTCATCTTCGGTTATTGGTTTTGGACCATTTGGTTATCACTTAGCGATGGTGGGAATGACTCAAATTCTTAATGAAATCAAAGCGATGAAAGCACAACAAGCAGCACAACAAGCACCAGCGCAAGCGTAATATGTCATTACAGCGTCATTTGAGTAAAGATTTGATTTTATATAAAAATCTTCTTTTCCCTTCACAATTTGTCAAAGTATCAACACTGCGTTACTCGTGTGTTGTTGGTATTGGAGGCAATATTGGTGATGTTTGTCGTCGTTTTAATCACCTTATTTTTGCTTTGAAGCGTTTTGTAGGTGTAGATGTGATGCAAAGTAGTGTGATTGTAAAAAATCCTCCTTTTGGTTTTACAGAGCAAAAAGATTTTTATAATGCAGTTCTTGAATTAAGAACATCAATGCAAGCACACCGTTTTTTAAATTTTTTATTACGACTAGAGAAGCGTTTTGGTCGCAAACGCAGTTTTGCGAATGCGCCGAGAACGCTGGATTTAGATATTATTTTTTTTGATAACAGGGTGATAGATACAGAAAAATTATCTGTGCCTCACCCCCACTGGAGAGAGCGTGAGAGCGTGGTTATTCCACTTTCAAGCTTACATGTAAAAAGGTCATAAGTGAAAGTTTTAACATTTAGTGGTACGACTCCAGCAGAAGCACTTAAAAAAGCTAAAGAAGCGGTGGGGAATGATGCTATGCTTATTGAGACCCGTCAACTTCAGAAAAAATCCTTAGGTCAAAGTGCTCTGTATGAGATAGTTATTGGTCTTGATGAAAAAACTGCAGTGCATCAAAAAGCTTTTAAAAAACCTCTTCAAGAACAAAAACCACTAGCTCAAGAGAGCTCTGATGTTCTTTTTAATATCTCAGAAGCCGCAAAGCAGATTTCAAAAATCTCAGAAGTTACACAAGAATCACCTGGCGTAAAAAAAATTGAAGAACCTCAAGAGCTCAAAGAGATAAAAAAAGAGATTGCTAAGCTTGGTGATAAGGTAAAAGTTATCCAAAATATGTTTTGGGATGAGCGTCGTCCTGATATGCAAGCTATTATTCCCGCAGAATTTTCTGAAATCTATCGTCTTGCGAGTCAAAGCGGTATGGCAAAAGAGCATCTTGATGAGATTATGGCGATGACACTAGAGCATATGCCTCTTAAAATGCGTGAAAACTCCCAAACAGTAAAGCGTTATTTTCAGACACTTTTGCGTAAGATGATTCCTGTTCGAGTAGAGCATAAATTGAGAGCAGGACAGAAAAAAGTCATTATGCTTGTTGGACCAACGGGTGTGGGAAAAACAACTTCTATTGCTAAATTGGCTGCGCGTTACTCCTATCTTTTAGATAAAAAATATAAGGTGGGCTTGGTTGTTTTAGATACATACCGTATCGGTGCGGTTGAGCAGTTGATGCAATACGCACGCATGATGAAACTCGGCATTGAAACTGTTGTTGATCCTCCTGAATTTACAACTGCTCTGCAATCTTTGCATTATTGTGATTATATTCTTATCGATACTATGGGCTCTTCTCCTTACGATAAAGAGAAAATTGAGACGATTTATGAGTGCCTGCAAGGGAGTGAAAGTGCTTATGAGATTGATGTGGTTTTAGTAATGCCTAGCTCGATTAAATATGAAGATCTTAAGGCAACGCATGAAAATTTCTCCTCGCTAGGTATTGATACGATGATGTTTACTAAGCTTGATGAGACAAGAGGTTTTGGAAATATTTTCTCGCTTGCCTATGATATTAAAGTACCAATATCATATTTTTCTGTTGGACAAGAAGTTCCTGAAGATTTGGTTGTAGCAAGTAGCGAATTTTTAATAGAGTGCCTGCTTGAAGGATTCTCAAGAGGAAGAGTTAGATGAATCATCAAGCATCAAAACTTGAAGCCCTTGTAAGAGAGAGTAGCACTCAAAGATCTAAAAAGACACGTTTTATTAGCGTTACGAGTGGCAAAGGAGGTGTTGGTAAAAGTACAATTAGTGCCAATATCGCTTATGTTCTTGCAAGAAGTGGTCTAAAGGTAGCGATATTTGACGCTGATATTGGTTTAGCAAATTTAGATGTTATGTTTAATGTCAAAATTAAAAAGAATATCTTACATGTACTCAAAGGTGAGGCAGAAGTTGACGATATTTTAATCCAAATCGAGCCAAACTTACTCCTTATCCCTGGTGAAAGTGGTGATGAGATACTACGATATGCTTCATCAGAGATGTTTGAGCGTTTTATGCAAGAAGCAAATATTCTTGATGATATTGATGTTATGATTATTGATACTGGTGCTGGAATTGGTGAGCATACACAGCTCTTTTTGAAAGCTTCTGATGATGTTATCGTAGTAACAGTTCCTGACCCTGCAGCCATTACAGATGCTTATGCTACTATAAAAATGACTGCACGAATACGAGATGATATTGATGTGATTATGAATCAAGTGAGTAGTGCTAAAGAGGCAAACGCTGTTTTTGGAAAAATTAAAAAAGTAGCATTAGCCAATATTGGTGCCAAATTACAACTTCGTCTTATAGGGAAGTTAAATCTTGATCAAAAAGTTGCAATAAGTGTGAAAAAAAGAACACTTTTTGCTAAAGAGTTTCGCTCATCCCTTGCTACGCGTGACATTGAAGCAATAGCCTCCAAGATTGCTAAAAAATTGGAACACAATATGCTTATATCTTCATCAGAGAGCGGTTTAAGCGGTCTTTTTAAGCGATTGATGGAACATTTTTGATTGCAAAAAATCACTAAAAAGGAAAAGAGACAATGCGCAGTGCAAATTTTGTATCCTTTTTTACGGTGAGCGGTTTTTTTATAGGGCTTATTTTTGCTCTTCTAAAAGCAGAAGCTCCTTTTGATTTATTAAGCTATATTTTTTTTATTACTAGCTTTTTTTATCTTTTTTCTCATCTCTTTGTTGCCATATATATAGGAACACTAACGATACGACCAACATTTTTTCCAAAAAATTCGCACGAAAAAGATTTAGATTCTTTTGTGCGTGAGATCAATAAGCGTGAACTTATTATTGATAGTGATTATGAGAACATAAAGAGTCGTATATGAGTTATGATGGCTACACGAGTGAGTTAAAACATCGCTGTGACGAGCTAGCAATTCAGTATCTTCCTGCAGTCAAAGCAATGTCTTTTCGTCTTAAAGAAAGGTTACCTAGTTCTGTCGATTTTATGGATCTTTCAGCTATAGGTACAGAAGAGTTAGTTAAGCTAGCGCGTCGTTATGATGAGAGCATTAATGACTCTTTTTGGGGCTTTGCGAAGACTAGGGTTTATGGTGCGATGTTAGATTATCTACGCTCATTAGATGTTTTAAGTCGCTCTAGTAGAAAACTTGTCAAACAGATCAATAAAGCTGTCGATATCTACATGAACGAGCATGATGAAGAGCCCTCAGATGAGGAGTTAGCAGTAATAATTGGTGAAGATATTGCTAAAGTAAGAGAAGCACGCGTTGCCGCAAATATTTATGCTGTTATGCCTCTTGATGATCAATTAGGTGCCGGTGACGAGGGCGCCACCTTAGCAAAGATAGAGAGAGATGAACTCGTAGAGGTCATTAAAAAAATCTTGGCTGAATTTTCTGAGCGTGAACAGATGATTATTCAACTGTACTATTTTGAAGAATTAACACTCAAGGAGATTAGCGCCATACTTAATATAACAGAATCGAGAATTTCTCAAATTCATAAGGCAGTAATTCGTAAAATACAAAATTCGATAGGAGAAAAAGATGGCTGATATTTTATCACAAGAAGAGATTGATGCCCTCTTAGATGTTGTTGATGATGAAGGTGAAGATGCCTTTGAGACTGATGATGCGGGAAGCAACACACTTTTCTCCCAGCGTCAAATAACATTATACGATTTCAAACGTCCAAATCGTGTCTCAAAAGAACAACTCCGCGCTTTTCGTGGAATTCATGATAAGATGGCACGCTCTCTCTCTTCTCAAATTTCATCTATGATGCGCTCTATCGTAGAAATTCAGCTTCATTCAGTCGATCAGATGACCTATGGTGAATTTCTTATGTCGCTTCCAAACCCTACGAGTTTTAATGTTTTTTCAGTAAAACCTTTAGAAGGAAGTGGTGTTTTAGAGATAAATCCCTCTATCGCCTTTCCAATGCTTGATCGCCTGCTTGGTGGCAAGGGTGAACCTTTTGAGTCAAGTCGTGAATTTTCAGATATTGAACTGAGTCTTTTTGAGACAATTTTACGAGTGATGATGGGAACGCTTAAAGAAGCTTGGGGACCAGTGACAGATCTCTACCCAGCAATAGAAAATAAAGAATCAAGTCCAAATGTTGTTCAAATTGTTGCGCAAAATGAGATTGTTGTGATGGTTGTTATGGAGATTATTATTGGGCATAGTTCAGGGATGATGAACATCTGTTATCCCGTCATCGCATTAGAGCCTGTTCTTCCAAAACTTGCGAGTCGCGATTTAATGCTCAATGAAACAAGCTCGAAAAAAAGCCGTAATCAAGAGTTGCAAGTTCTTTTAGGCGGGGCTCAAGTGCAAGTAGAAGCTGATTTAGGTTTTGCCGAACTCTCTTTGGGTGAAATTTTAGATTTAAATTTAGGCGATATTGTGCGTCTGAAATCTCCTGCAAATGATATTGTGACTTTAAATATTGATGGAAAAGAGCGTTTTCGAGGTGAAATTGGGCTACGAAGATTTCGTAAGTCAGTGCAAATTACTGAAATTATTGATACAGAAAAAGATGCGGTTAAGCGAGCACTTAAAGATTTTGAGATGAAGAGAAAAGAGAAATTAAGTAACGCAAAAGAGATTATAGAAGTTGTAGAAGATGACTTTTATAACGACGAGGAGGAAGCATAATGAAAGAGTTTTTGAAGCTTTTTGAAAAAGAGACCATTGCAACCATTGAAGGTTTAACAGGACAAGCTCCAACAGTTGATTTTAAAGTAGAAGAAGATATTTCTGTTGTATCAACAATTATCGCACCTACTTCACTAGTGTATGCCGATATTTCGGGCTCTATTGATGCAAAAGTCATTATAGCTATGTCCCCGTCTCTTGCTACCGCCCTTGGTGATATGATGCTTGGTGGCGAGGGTGAAGGCAAAGAGGATATGGATGAAGATGATCTTGATGCCACTAAGGAGATTGTCTCTAACATCTTAGGTGCCCTTTCTACTACGCTTAATTCTCAAGATGAACTGCCTCAATTAAGTTTTAAAGTTACCGATATCAAGTTTATTCCTGATGGGAGCGAAGTCGATGTAAATGGTTTTTTTAAAATGGAGGTGTATAACTTTTCTCTTGGTGTTATAAACTCTTTAATGATGCTTGTCTTAGATGAAAGTGTTTACAAGGTCTTAAACAAAGAAGCTAAACCTGAAACCTCTACCACAGAAGAGCTTACACCACGCAGTGAATCTGATGGTTTTCTTCCTGAAGCAAATCTTGATGATGTTGAAATGAAAAATATATCACTGATTATGGATGTTAAACTTCCCGTTCGTGTTCGTATCGGTAAGAAAAAAATGTTACTTAAGGATGTCCTTAGTATGGATATAGGCTCTGTCATTGAGCTCAATCAACTTGCAAATGACCCCTTAGAAATCTTGGTAGATGATCATGTTATTGCTCAAGGCGAGGTTGTAATTGTTGATGGAAACTTTGGCGTTCAGATAACTTCCATAGGAACAAAGCGTGATAGGTTAAATCAGCTTAAAGGCTAAGGAGTCAAAACACTAAAACATTCCTCTATAAAGCACTTTTAGAGGCAACAAGGAGTCTGAATGAAAGCAAACAATAGGGTGCTTATAGGTATGAGTGGCGGTGTTGACTCTACGATAGCAACGCTTATGCTCAAAGAAGCTGGCTATGAGGTTGAGGGTGTTTATATGAAACTCCACAATAAGCCAGGCTATCATGAAATCCATCAAGCCCGTGCGCAAAAAGCGGCAGATTATGCTGGCGTACCCTTACATGTAATAGACCTCCAAGATGAGTTTGAAGAGAAGGTTTTTCTGCCTTTTATAGATACCTACAAAGAGGGAAGAACGCCAAATCCTTGTGCTATGTGTAATCGCAATCTTAAATTTGGAGCGATGGCACGTTTTGCAGATAAGCTAGGTGCCTATCATATTGCAACAGGACACTATATCAAAACAGATGGAAAGTATCTGATGCAGGCAGAAGATGATACCAAAGATCAGAGCTATTTTCTTTTTTATATCAATAAAGAGATAGTGCCTCGTCTGCTTTTTCCTCTAGGAAGTGCCCATAAAAAAGATATCAAAGAACGTGCTGCTTCTATCAAAGGCTTAGAGAGTTTTGCATCTCAAGCCGAATCAAGCGAAATCTGTTTTGTAGAGACAACCTACACCGATGTACTTAAAGAGTATGTCGATGTTGACAAGGAAGGTGATGTTTTAAATCTTGAGGGGAAGGTAGTTGGTAAACATAAAGGCTATATGCACTACACAATAGGAAAACGCAGAGGCTTTAGTGTGCATGGCGCGCATGAGCCTCATTTTGTCGTAAAAATCAATCCTCATCTTAATCAGCTAGTAGTTGGTAAGCGTGAAAGTTTAGAGTGCCATGGAGTCAGCATTAACAATATCAATATGTTTGATGAGAGAAAAAGTTTTGATGCCATAGTCAAACTACGCTACCGAAATCCAGGGGTAGCATGTCACGTAGAGATTGAAAATACCGCTGCAAAGATAACTTTAAAAAAGCCAGTTTTAGGCGTTGCATCAGGACAAGCTGCTGTTTTTTATGAGGGAGAGAGACTTATCGGTGGGGGTTGGATAAGCTCCACGGTCATTGGAGCTTGCTAAATTCTTGGATGTTTTGCTATAAAGTACTCGGGTTATAACCATAATTCATTTATACGCTAAAAGCACGCCAGAGAGGAAGATAATTAACTAAAAAACTTTTTAGCCATATCCATAGCACCATCAAGTCCACCGACACTATCAAGTAAAGAACCACCCGAGGAGCTTTTATCTATCAACAAAGGGAGTATTTCAGAGAGTTTTGCCATTGCATCTAAACTATCTAATCCAAGGTTTGACGCAAAAGATGCAATCTGGTCGCTATCAAAAAGAGAACCTATCTCATCTTTGGAGATAGGCTGATTTTCACCATCACCTAACCATGAAGATGCCATCTGCGCAAATTGAGGGTTCTCTTTCATATTATCTACTATACCACTGAGTCCGCCCTCGCCCATTAAACCTGAAAGCGCACTCCCTATATCACCGTCTCCACCAAGTAACTCTTTTCCTAATGCCATAAAATCCATATCTTTCCTTTAAAATTGATGGGCATATTGTAGCCTATAATGCTATTAAAATATATCACGCTATAATCTTTTATCAATTTTTTTAGGAATCTTATGAAACTTTTACATTCAAAGCCTTTTTTAAGCCTCTCGTTCTTTTTTGTAGCGCTTTTTTTATGGATGATGCCTACTCCTGAAGGCTTAAAACCTGATGCTTGGTATCTTTTTGTTATCTTTTTTACTACCATTATGAGTATTATCTTAGCACTGCTTCCTATTTTTACGGCTTCTATCTTGGCTGTCTCTTTTGCTATCTTAAGCAATACTATGGATGTTGGGGCTGCTTATGGTGGATTTAACAAAAGTTTTATCTTGCTTATTATTGCTGCCTTTTTAGTGGCTCGTGGTGTGGTGAAGTCTGGACTTGGAAAACGTATAGCACTGCATATCATCAAAAAATTTGGCAAATCTACATTGGGCTTGGGCTACTCTATGGTGGCGACTGATATGATTATCGCTCCTGCATTTCCTAGCAATACCGCTCGCTCGGGCGTGCTCTACCCTATTGTAGAATCTTTAGCTCATGATAGTGGCTCAAAAATTGGTGATCATACACAAAAGAAGATGGGCTCATACCTGATGATGAACTCTATGGCAGGGATTACTATCTCCTCCTCGCTATGGCTCACTGCCATGGCTTCAAATCCTGTAGGCGCTGGAATTGCAGCACAAATGGGGGTTGATATAACATTTAGCTCTTGGTTTCAAGCTGCCATTGTTCCTGCCTTAAGTGCTTTTATCACTATTCCGTGGTTGCTTTACAAAATATTTCCACCTGAACTCAAAGAGACTCCGGAAGCTCCTAAAAAAGCACAAGATGAGCTAGAAAGAATGGGGAAGATGAGCCGTAATGAGTGGATAACAGGAGGGGTTTTTGTCTCCATGGTAAGCTTATGGGCACTCTCAGCTACTCTTGGGCTTGATAAAACGGCTATCGCTTTTGGTGGCTTGGGTATTTTGATGATAAGCAAGATATTTACTATGGAAGATATGAAAACACAAGGTGACGCGCTCTCTACACTTGTCTGGTTTGCTATTTTATATGCTATGAGTTCGGAGCTTAATCGCCTTGGATTTATGACTTATATCGGTGAAGGCATTGCTGGGGAGCTAGTGGGGATGAGTTGGCAATTAGTCTATCTAGTTTTGATTGTCTTGTATGTGCTTATTCACTATCTTTTTGTCTCTCAAACAGCACATATGTTAGCTCTTTTTGGTGTTTTTTTAAGTGTTGGGATAGATGCAGGCGTAGATGGTGAACTTTTAGCCTTGATGCTACTTTTCGCAACAAATTTCAACTCCGTAATAACACCCCAAGGCTCATCGGCCAATGTACTTTTTGCAGGCTCTGGCTACTTAACTGCTTCTGAAATCTATAAAAATGGCGGTATTGTGACTTTAGCTAATACGGTTATTTTTTTAACGATAGGAACTTTTTGGATTTTACTTATAAATTAAGTTTTTCATTGTATGATACTTAAGGTAAAACTATGCAACAAAAAAGAATTACAAATGAAAAATGCAAGCAAATCACTCTTCTCACTAATACTCATAGTAAGTTTTATTTTTATCTCAAATATATGGGCAAAAGAGACCTTCGCCTTAAATACAACATCGCTCAATGATGCAAAGATTCAGGCTGTTATGATGGAAGCCTATGAAAAATTCAAAGATGATAACAGTGGGAAGAATGCTGATTATATTCAAGCGCTTGCTAAAGTAGATTCTAAAATCTTTGGCATTGCTCTTGTTACGGCAGATGGAAAAGTGTTTGAAGTTGGTGACACAAAAGAGCTAGTCTCTATCCAATCTATCTCAAAAGTTTTCACAGCTTCTCTTGTTATGCAAGAAAAAGGTGCTAAGTTTCTTCAAGAAAAGATTGGAGTGAATGCTACGGGTTTAGCATTTAACTCCGTTATTGCCATTGAGCTTCATGGACGCACCGCAAGCAATCCTTTTGTAAACGCTGGAGCCATTCAGAGTACGAGCTGGGTAAAAGCAAACAATTCTGAAAAACGCTGGTTTAAAATCAAGCAAAATATGGATGATTATGCGGGACGCAAACTCCCTTTTAATCAAAAAGTTTATATCTCTGAAGTCAATGATAACAAAAGCAATCAAGCTATCTCAAAACTTCTTGACGCAAACAACCTAATGGGCTCAGATCCACTTGAAGCGACAACTGTTTACACCAAACAATGCTCTGTTAATGTCTCTGCACATGACTTAGGCATGATGGGTGCAACACTTGCTAATCACGGAGTTAATCCAATCACAAAGAAAAAAGTTTTAAACAAAGAGTATGTGCCTAAGCTTTTAGCAGTTATGGCAACGGCAGGACTCTATGATAATGCTGGCGACTGGCTCTATGCGACAGGTACTCCTGCAAAAAGTGGTGTTGGTGGTGCTATCTTAGCAGTTGTCCCTGGGAAACTCTCCATCGGCATAGTGTCTCCTCGGCTTGATAAGTTTGGCAACAGTGTTCGCGGTCAAAAAGCGGCTACTTATATTATTAATAAATTGGGTCTGAACCCACTTGCTCAATAAGGCTAGGAGATGAAAATTTTACATAGTTTTACGACAACTTTTCTACTTCTCTCGAGTACTACATCCGCCTTTGCGACAGCTATTGACATTGGTGAGGGTTGGATGTTGAGCGGAGATGAACGCGTTGGTCATCTTATTTACAACTATGGAAACCCTGATGGAGATGCGGACATCTCTAGGGGACACAAGGATTCTCAAGGCTTCTATCTCATCCCAAAAATCTCTCTCACATCTGCTGATTTCAATGGCTTACATGTAAAACTAACAGGAGCAGGTGCAACAGACTTTGGTCTTAATGACTCCAATAAAGAGCAGCGTCTTTTTGTATATGGTGCAAGCAAAAAACCTTTTACACTTTTACAAGAGGCTTTTGTAGAATATAACTCTAAAATACATCACTTTCTTATCGGACGCAATGAACTTGTCACGCCTATGATTGACGCTGATGATTGGTATATGCTTTCAAATAGTTTTGAGGTCGCCAAGTATGACTACAAAGGTATTAAAAACCTTACCCTAAGTGCTGGATATTTTCACAAAATGGCTGGAGTCTGGGATAGCGGTGCTGATGGTGCTAATTTTCACACTATGGCAGATGCTAGTTTTGTAAGTAGTGAAGACAAAAAAAATGCTAGTGACGGTGGCGTTGGCTTTGGAGCTATAGATTACAATAAAGATGAACATCATCTTCAAATTTGGAACTATTACGCAACAGACCTTTATAATACCTTGTTTGTGCAGTATGATTATAATAAAAAATTTGATCTAATGAGTTACGATTTTGGATTGCAGTTTATTAATTTTTCTGAAATTGGAAAGCTAGCTCAAAATGACTTTACTAGCATTAACTACTCTATGTGTTCTGCACGTTTCGATGGCACTATAAAAGGTGGCTTTGGCTTCGCAACAGGCATCAGTAAGTACACTGATGGTGATGGGCAGGGAGCAACCCTAGGGGCATGGGGTGGATATCCATACTTTGCCAATGGTCTTATCTTTCACTTTTTTGAAGCAGGTTCGCTTCGTGATGCAACATCATATAAAGTTCAAGCAAGTTATGATTTTGATGAAGTTGGTATCAAGAACCTACACTTTAGATTACGATATACACTCTTTGATTTGAATGATAAATACTCCACAACAAAAGATGGCAAACCTCAAAACTATATGGGAATGTATGGTGGACAACTTAAATATAATTTCTTAAATGGTGCTTATTTTGCAGGAACATACGAAACACATAAGGTCGAAAATGAACCAGAAGCTTATGCACTGCGTCTTATTGGTGGATATAGGTTTTAGAACTAATATTTGACAATAAACGCCTGAGCATACATAAAATTACTAAAAGGAGTACTATGAAATGGTTATATGGTATTGTTGGAGTTTTAATGACTCTAGTTGGAGGAATATATGCACTTGTTTTCACCTCTACTGGAAACGATTTTCTCAGCCCTATTATCGAGAAAAAAATCAATGAACATATTGCACTGCAAAGCAAGCTAGAAACTTTTAAGCTTGATAGCAACTCTTTCAATATCACCCTTGCACTTACTCCTAAAAACAAAATAACACTCATCGGAAACTTTGCACTTTTATCGCAAAGCTTCAATGTCTCTTATCGTCTGCGACTTAATCATCTTGAAGCGCTCAAACCTTTAACACAAGAGACACTTTATGGAAAGTTTCATACAGAAGGAACGGTTATTGGTGATTTGAAAAAGATTGCTATCAAAGGATTAAGCGATATCGCTAGTTCACAAACGACCTATGATGTAACTTTAAATGATTTTAATCCTAGCTCTATAAAAGCTGTCATAAATGGGGCTAAAACAGAAGAATTACTCGCTCTTGTAGGTAAGGCACCTTACGCAATCTCTACCTTACATGTAAAGGCTGATATGTCCTCCATAGATCCTGAAAATCTTCAAGGTGATATGGAGATTGGGCTCAATGATGGTCGTATCGATACGGCGCTGATGCAGAGAGATTTTAATATCACTTTACCAAAGACAGCTTTTTCACTCACACAAACAGCGCAGCTTCGTGGCAAAGACATTAACTACAAAACACTTTTTGAATCAAACCTTGCCAAGATTGTATCTGCAGGAACACTCTCACCTAAACCTCTCAAGACCAACTTGACATATGAGCTAAACTTCAAAGAACTTGCTATGCTTCAGCCTATCACGAATGCACCGCTTCGTGGACCTTTTAGCACCAAAGGAAGTGTCAAAGGTGATGAAAAATTGATGCGTATCCTAGGAGAGAGCGATATCGCCCAGAGCAATACAAGCTATGATGTGCAACTCAAAGCATTGAAACCTTCTAAAATTTTAGCAACTATAAAAAATGCAAGACTAAAAAAGCTTCTTTACATGGGCGGACAAAATGCCTATGCAAGCGCTATACTCAATGTTGATATACAACTAGAAAATCTTGACCCTAAAAACCTCCAAGGAAGTAGTGTTATCACCCTGAAAAACGGGAAAGTCAATACAAAATTGATGCAAGATGATTTTAATGTCACTCTTCCTAAAACGACCTTTGTGGTAGATGCTACAAGCAAACTCAAGGGCAAAGATGTTGATTATACTATCAATATAAACTCAAATCTTGCGAAAATTGACTCGCAGGGAACTATCCAGCCAGAGAGCATGAAGATGGATCTAGGTTACAGACTCCGTATCGCCATGCTTGAGCTTTTAAAACCTATCACTAACGCCCCGCTTCGAGGAGAGTTCAACCTCAAAGGAACGGCCAAGGGAGATAAAAAAGCCTTACATGTAAAGGGTTCAAGCGATCTTGCAAAAAGTGCTACAAGCTTTGATGTCCATCTTGTAGAGTTCAAACCAAAACAGGTAAATGCGGATATTAAAAATCTCCAACTTGCAAAACTGCTCTATATGCTAGAACAACCCCACTATCTCAAATCGGGACAACTTAATACAAAAATCCGTATCAAAGATGCCTCCGCAGGGAAGCTTGACGGAACAATACATACTATCATCTCAAAAGGCTCAGTAGATGCAATAACAACCGCTAAAGAGTTTGCCTTTGCACCTATGCCTAAAATAACTTTTAATGCTAAAATCAATTCAGATCTACAAGGAAATATCATCACAAGCAAGTTAGATATGAACTCTAATATCTTAATGCTTGATGTTGCCAAAGCAAAGCTTGATCTTAAAGATAGCTCTATTGAAAGCGACTATGTAATAAAGCTTCTTAATCTAAGCAAACTCTACTTTGTAACAGAGCAAAAAATGCAAGGCAGTATCGCCTTTGATGGAAAGTTCAAAAAAGATAAAGATATTAATTTCACGGCTCACTCTAGCACACTCGATGGCACTATTGACGCACATCTTCACAATGATGACTTTAAGGCAAAATTAACAAATCTACAGACGCTCAAAGTTTTACATATGCTAATGTATCCTAAAATTTTTAAATCAACACTCACAGGAACACTTGATTATAATCTCGCTTTGAAAAAAGGTACGCTTGATTCTAAACTACTTGATGGAAAATTTACAAAAAATCAGATGGCTGATTTACTAGAACAATACGCACGATATAACCTTTATGAAGAGCGCTTTGTAACAACACTCAAAAGTGATATCACCGAAAAAAGCATCAAATCAAACCTCTCTATGAAAGGCGGTAGCGTTACTATCAATGACAAAAAAATGCTCCTAAGCACCAAAACAAAACAGATTAAATCTGATCTAAAAATTGTTGTCAACAACAACCCCGTCACCATCAAACTACGAGGCAATGTCAATAAACCAGATGTAAAAATAGATGCAAGCGAGATACTCCAAAGAGAGGCAGGCAAAGCGATAGAAAAAGAGTTAGGAAATTTACTGAAAGGATTTTTTTAATAAGGGTGCTATCACCCTTATAAGTTTGAGAGCACCTCTAAAAGCCATAGACACTCCAAAAAAAGAGAGCAGATAGATCAAAATTCACTTTTTACTTAAATACTCTGGATTTAATCGAACATTCTCCCCAAAAACACCACACAAACCCCATAAAATAGGTGTTTCATTAAAAATTACACCCCCTCGTGATTAACAATAGTTATAGTTATAGCCCGAACCCTTTTTCTTTGACCCCTTTTCGCCTTTTCACAAAAAAGTGGATATTCAATCAGATATTCAATCACAGGGGTGTAATCGCAACAAAACAATACAAGCTTATGTATTCCCACGCAGAGCGAGGAAACGAGTAACTTCCTCCTCGAATTTTAAGCTAACATATGCACATTTAATGGAATATCTACAATTAACACAACACTTCTGTCGCAATAACGGCAATAAAAGTATAAATAGCACACTTTTTATTTAAGGATAATAGTTAAAAAATTGCAAGTATCCTAAAAATATGGCATTTTGTCATAAAATTCACTATATTTGGAATTATTTCGTCTTTAAGTAGTGCATAATTTATGCTAATTAATAGTGTGTTTTAAGATTAAAGTAACTACAATGATAATGAATAAATAGTTATGCACACAGT
>CAMZLS010000132.1 GCA_947311765.1 uncultured Helicobacteraceae bacterium | reverse complement strand
TTGTTTAGTCTTTGATTTTTCCATCTGTAAAATGTGGGTTTTTCGCCTTTCTTGGCTAATGAAAGTCGCCAATTTTCATTAAGATATAAAAACTTTTTTAATTTTTCTTCGCATAGTTTAACCGCATAGAATTCTGTTCCAGCGAAAACCTCAAAAAAAATAAGTTCTTTTTGGCTCTTGGTGTGCCCGACTGCTTGCCAAACGTAACCCTGTATACTTATTTTTTCCATTTTCTTTTGTTCCTCTTTTTTTCTTCATAACAATAATATGATTCCCTAGGGAATTTAATTCCTAGTTTTCTATTTTTTGATAGTTTTTTGATTATCTTATACATCCGTTTTTTTTTGTCAAAGCTCAAGGAAACAATATTAAGTAGAATATCTTGTTGTGTAATCGTAATGTATATATGCCCTTCTGATTTTTTTATGTATTTATTCATTTTTTTCAGATTTATTTTTTCATTCAGAACTAGCTTTAATGTTCCACAATCCGAAAGGTGTACCCTCTGGATTTTTTCTAGAATTTTGCTTTTGTTCATTTTTCACCTCCAAATATATCAAGCTGTTCATCTGTTAATGAGAATTTTGTTTTTTTCCCATCCTCTTCTATTGTAAAGGCATTAATACCAGCGTTTGTAAATTGCTCGCCAAAGCTTTTTTTAAACCTCGTGATACACTGGCTCTTGTTGTTACCTTGGTACTCTTTTTGAAATAGTATCCGCTCTTCTATATAAGGAATCGGTTTTGTCTCTATAACTATTTTGATCATTTTATAACCTCTTTTTTTACTAGTGCATGATTGCTCTAGTGTGTTTATTATAACAAATCTGTTTAAATATAACAAATCTGTTTAAAAAAAAATGATTATCGCGTCGGTCGGTTAAGTCGGTGCTTACAGTTTGCGACTTAACCGACCGACGGGATAATCATTTTTTTTCATCGTTGAGGGAAGGGAGGGAGGTTTAGTAAATTCCTAATTTGGGATTCTCGTTTGTATTTTTCATGCACTTGTAACCATGATCTCGGTAGGAAAATCTAACCTAACCTGGTTTGTTATTTTAGAATCTTATTTACAAATTTTGCACAATCAGATTAACAATAAAAAAAGGAAAAAAAATAATGCTATACTTATGAAACATAAATCAAACAAAATTAATCACTAACCTATAAAAAAGGTACTTAAAATGGCACAAAAACGCCCTGATCACTTTGCATTTAATGAGCTAACTAGTTTCCCTGTTGAGCTTAATTTTTTAATAGCCACCATGAGTAATATATCCAGCTCACCTATTAATAAATTCTGTTTTATCTCAATTATTGAAAATCTTAAAACCTTTACTTCTAATGATGATCTACATGCAGAATTGGAGCACTTAGAAAAATACGTTGATGATCATACGAAAAATATTGACATTAGCGACAAATTATACTTTGATACTGTTGCCTATTAAATGGCTTAAAAAATCATATACACAAACAAAAAGGTAAAAATATTATGAATAAGTATGAACAAATTATTCAACACTCTGGTTTGGCTAATGCAACTGTAAGCCCTTATCCTGTACAAGTTTATGGTGATACTGAAAAGGTATCCTATGGCTCTGGCGATGATGGTTATAGTGGCTTTAAACATTCGGCTGTACTACATTCGGACGAACTTTTTAAAGAAACCTCTGATCTACATCGTCCTGAAAAACTAGAAAATGGAATTTATTGGGTTGTTATACAGATACATGCTAAAGGTAAAATTAAAACAAGCATACATTATGTACATGACCCTGTAGAAAGCATAAAGGCTAATGGTAGAAATGATTACAAACGTCCTAATATTTTTGAAGAGATTAAAAACGAAACTTCTAAAGAACAAGTGGATAATGTTCCGCTTGCTTCGGCTGATATTAAAAAGGATATAAAAAAGTAAATGTATTTAACCTGTAATACTAGTTTTGAACAGCCTACCAGTACAATAAAATGTACAGGGCTACTTTCTCTTGTTGATATTCCTGTTAATGGTCAAAATGTCGTAACTTGCAGTAATCCTTTTACTAAAAGTGGTCAATATTTAACATGTTCTAGTACTGCTGAGATTACAACTTATGAGAATGCTACCACCTCGAATTATTTGGCTATGGTGGATACTGCTGGTACATCAGCAAATGGATATATAAACGGTATTGTAAATTTAAATAATGTGGTATATTCTTTAGCCACTGGAAGCGGTAGCGGTGGCACTTCCACGGATTCAGGTTTAAATTCTGAATACATGCAAGTAATGCAAGCGTCCGCCTTCTGGTTTTTCGCTTTTGGGATTTTGCTAGGTTTTATTACCTCGCAAATGAGAAAAGCTTCACATAAATAATTAAGGAATTAAAAGTATGAAAAATTTCACTAAACGTCGTTTTCTCGCTCCACTCGGTGCAGTAACAGCACTAGCATTATCAAGTACTGCTTCTGCTGAAATCGTAGCAGATGCTACGGCTAAAATTGATGAATTAAAAACCGCCGCTGAAAGTATGGGGACACCTATTCTAGGGTTAGTGGCCGCTATAGCTCTAATCGGTATAATCATCATGCTGGTTAAGAGAGCACGTTAATTAAGTTATACCCCTTAAAATAAAAAAAAATTTCTTTTTTAACCCTCTTATGAGGGTTTTTTTTGGCAAGTGTTTTATATGTGGTGATTTATGGATATTTTTAATGAAACTTTAATTTTTGCTGTTATGTTTTCAGCGTTTCTTACTGGTTTTTATGTGGGGTCAAGAATGTGATCAGATTTAACAGATTTTTCTTTTTATTTATTTTTTCTCTTATTAGCAGTAATGCCTATTCATCTGGGTATTACTGCTGGATTGGTGGTGCTTCAACAACTAATACAGAGGATCTTCAATACTGTATGGATGAGACTGTAAAGTCTTATACAGGTAATTCAACAAATATTTCAAATATTCACGCCTCTTGTAATCCAAAATATACAGCCTGTACAGATGCAACAATTCTGTATGATGATTCCACTGGGCAATATTCTTATGGGGGTTATATTTCTTATTCTGGCACTAAAATTGATGGCGAAGAACCTACAACTCCAAAAGGTGATGTTTGCGAAAATTATCTGGATGGATATGACGTTCATATAGATGGTAAATATGATGGCAATCCTGATGATGGTGCGCCTGATACTATGTGTCTGAATGGTTGCACTGTTCACTATAAAGCTGGTCAAATTTCTCTTATGTCAGCCTCTGGTGATTTATTTGCAGATTATGTATACACTACTCCAAGTCCTTGTACTGCTTATACTCCTAACCAATATGAAATCTCTCGACCTCCTCCCAAAAAAGATATGGTTGCTTATGAAATTGATGATGCAAAATATAGACTAATCCCTAATAAAAAAGCATGTTATGAAGCATCTGGGGTTACTAAATGTGTACAATTAGTAGAGCACAGACAAGGTTCGACTCATCCAACTGGTAGAGATGTCCCTGTTATTTCTATTACTGATAGTGAAACTGGCGAAGTAACGAGCCTTGATACTGATGCTGGTCAATACACAGCAATATTAACGGATTCAGAAACAGGCAAGGTTCTTACTTTGGGCGGTTCTACTCCTGTTCCTTCTGGTGAGACTGTAAATATAAATTCTGGTGACTCTGATAGTGGTGCAAGTTCAACTAAGCATTCATCTGGTGCTGAAATTACTAATGCCACAAATACTACTGGAGGCTTTAGTACTACCCCTATTTCATCTGGTGGCGGTTCTAACAATTCCCCTTCTTCTGGAGAAATTAATAATATTATTTCAAGCATTGATAGTGTTGCAAGTAATACAGCCCAAGGTAATCAGCTCTCAGAGTCTCAACTTGCAGAACTCCAAGACATCAAACAGGCGATTATTGATAAAGAATGGGGTTTGACTGCTGGGGATTCTCAAAAACTAACTGATATTGAAGATGCAGTATCTGGTTTAGGTTCTTCAAATCAGGCTAGCAACTCTGCGATTATTAAAAAACTAACAGAGTTAATAGGAGCTGTAAAAGGTTCTGGCTCTGGTTCTGGTTCTGGTTCTGATACTGGTACTGGCTCTGGTACTGGTAACTGTGAAGGTACAGCATGTGCCACAGAAAAAACTCTTAAAGAAATTAAGGACGGTCTTACAGGTGATCAGGAAAAAGGCGAAAAAGGCAATTTTAATGACGCTAATGAAGAGGCACTTCAAGAATTTGAAGATAAAAAAGAAGAGTTAAAGGAACTATTTCAGGGCATGATTGCAGATGCTTCTGGATGGACTTCAGGTCTTAATACTGCCTCTGGTGGTTCTTTACCTGTCGCTCAATTACCAAATAATTTGGGAAGCATAGATTTAAATTCTCATCCTGAATTTATCAATATTGCTGGACAGCTAATATTATTTATCGGATATTTTATGTCCTTCATAATTTTAATATCTAAATATTAAGGATTAATATGCTCGATTATTTATCATGGCTCTGGGATTTTGTGAATAGTGGCATTTATGAATTTTTTGTAGAATGGATGGCGTATTTTGCAATTAAGATCGGTTCGATTGTCATTGCTATAATTATATTTTTAGTAACTTTACTATTTAGCGTCGTTTCTGAGGTCTTCGTTCAACTGGGTTTACAGGAACTAATCACTCAGGCTTTATTATCTGTTGATTCTGCTTGGCTTAATCTTGTTAATGCAGTACATGGTATAGAAGTTATGCTTATGGTGTTTAATGCTAAAGTTACGCGCTACATCTTATCTATTTTCGGATTTTAACTTATGAGTAGAAAAATACACCACGGTGCAAACGGCAGTTATAAAACATCTGGGGCTTTGAATGATGATCTTATGACTGCCGTTGAATCTGGTCGGACTATTATTTCAAATGTAAGAGGCTTGGAATCTAAAGAAGCTATAATAGATGCTTATTTTAGTTTAAAACCTCTTACTACAAGGCTCTATTATTTATTGTTCCCGTTTAAAACTCCTGTAATTGATTTTGATCTAATTTATATAGACACTGAACATCCTCAAAATGGCGAAGTAAACATGGAAAAGCTACGCTCTTTTTTTGTTTGGTCGCCTCCTAAATCTTTTTTTATTTTTGATGAAGTTGATGAAATTTATCCTCCCAAAATATTTACTCAAACGCACATTAATAAATATGATTATCCAGCTACGACGGGAAAATCTAGTTATGAATGTGCGGTTGAAGCTGGTCGCCATCAAACGCTTAATCTAGCATTTAGTAAACATCGTCACATGAACTGGGATTTCATTTTTACTTGTACAAGCATTAAAAACGTCCATCCTATGATCTTGCAAGGTTCGGATATGTGTTACCGTCATTTCAATCTTGCTAATATTGGGTCTTTTGGAAAAGGTAAATATAGAGAAATTGCCCATTCACCTGACAACAACGGTTCTGCTGAACAGCACGCCATTTCTAATGTTATTAAAAAAATTCCTAAAGAACTATTTAAAATCTACAAATCAACTTCTACAGGTGAAACTCAAGATGTAATAAGCGGTACAGATATTTTTAAAGGTAATTTTAAACTAAAATTTATGATCGTTTTTGTTCTGATTTTATTCGCAAAAACTATTTATGATTTTCCAAAATATAAAAAGATTTTAGGTGGTGGAACAAATGACCAAAGCACAGAAACAATTATTAAAACCGACAATATTGGAAAAGGTGATTCTTCTATTATTAAAACCTTTTCGGTTGGGGTATATGATCATCTTGCAGATACTGAAACTTTTGAAGAGCAGAAAGGCAATAAAAATTTACATATTCCTATTGGTATGGATTTCCATCAAACAACTTCTTTTATTCCTTCTTACTTAAAATCTTTCTTCCCTGAGCGTTTGGTTCTCACTGGTAGGTATAACGACGAAAATACATTTTTTTATGATGAAAAGCATAAATTAACCTATTCTCTACCTACTTTACGCCAGATGGGTCTTGAATTAATCTGGATAACTAATTATTCTGGTTTTATTAAATTTCACGATGTTCTAATCCCTTTCAATCCACGCCCACAAGATATAAATGATTTTTGTTGTTTACCAAATGGCGGTTCTGTTAATGAAAATATTCCTAATATTAATATCAATACTCCATTCTCTAAAAAGCAAAATAGCGAAAAGTAAGCGAATGCGAAGCCCGCGTAGCATGAGCGCGACTTGTCGCGCCTGTACTTGTCTATATACTTGTAACTTACACATGGTAAAAATCGAATATGTTTAGTTCACCCCAACAAAAAGTCACTGAATACGATGTTGATTCTTTCTACAACAATTCAGGGCAACTTAGACAAAAAAACCTCGTTTCTAGTATTTCTCATTTTTTCAATCTTACTCATCAGCAAAAAGATGAAAAAGGGAATCTGCTTTATGCAAGGAATAGGAACTCAAAAGGAAAATATGTGCCTGTTTTTATTACTCTAACTTACCCTAGTAATGATGATTGGAATCCTACAGATATAAGCAATTTTTTAAAAAGATATGATATGTATGCCAAAAGAAGCTGGGGCTTAAAATTGCGCTATTGCTGGGTTGCTGAAACTACTAAAGCTGGTGTCATTCATTATCACATTGTTACATGGATTCCTCGTAATAAACGATTACCAAAGCCAGCAATACCGATTAAAGTTACTTACAAAAATGGTAATGTTAGAGAATATTCTGCTCCTTGGGCATATTGGGCAAAAATAGAATCTGTTAGAAAATCGGTCTATCAATATTTAGTTAAGTACATTTCAAAAAGTTGTTATGATTTCGCTGATATTTACTATGAATGTAAGGATGAAAACGGCCGCCAAATTTATAAGAATAATAAACCACTAATTAAGCGTCCGCGTATCTTTGGCATGGGTGGTTTAACTAAAAAAGAACGTAATATTAAAAAGATTAAAAAAACGCCTTACTGGGTATTAAAACTATTTGATTATTTTGGCGAAGATCAAACAATCTCAAGAATTAAAGGGGGGTTCACTTTTAAAAATACTGATAATTCTACTCTCTTTATTCGTTACGGAGTCCCTGATTCTTGCCCTGTTAAAACACAATTTAAAAACTATTATGGCTATTTTCCAGATGGTTTATTTATTCCTTCAAATTATGATATTGAGTACTCAGAGCTAAATGGAAAAAAACAAGTCTTATATTTTTGGGGTTTTCGCTGGTCTTATAATCCGCTCTTTTTACAAAAAGATGATGTTTGGTATCCTTTTTAGTGCATGGGTCATTCTTACCGTTTATCTGATAGTAAGAGTAAGCGCACAATAAAATTAATAATATCTTTTCATTTTTAATTTTATTGTGCGCTTTCTCTTACGGTTCGTTTTTGATTGATTTTTCTTTTTTTGCAAAATTTAAACAAATGGTTAAATAACCTTTTTTTTCAATTTTGCAAAATAAGAAAAATCATTTTTTAGTTAACAGATCACCTAGACAAGGCGCGGACAAAAAAAAGGAAGTTAAACAATTTAACTTCCTTTATTAGTAGTTCATTATATAGATGCTGCCAAACTAATCTTCTGTTTTGTTTAGTCTTTGATTTTTCCATCTGTAAAATGTGGGTTTTTCGCCTTTCTTGGCTAATGAAAGTCGCCAATTTTCATTAAGATATAAAAACTTTTTTAATTTTTCTTCGCATAGTTTAACCGCATAG
>CAMZLS010000131.1 GCA_947311765.1 uncultured Helicobacteraceae bacterium | reverse complement strand
TTTTTTTAATAAACGCAATCCGCTTAACTAGGCGTTAGGTGATACAAGCTCGAAGCTCAGATAACTATCAAAAATGGGGAAATATGCCTACATTAAATTGGATACAAGAAACAGCAATAGACAGATATTATGAAACAGGCTTCGATAAAAAAGAATCAGCTTTAAGTCCAGCTACTTATCCTTGTAGACAATGTTCAGAGGTGTTTAAAACAATTCAGTTAAGAGATATACATGAACTGGGACACCCTGTAAAAAACCCACGCTTTTGTATACAAGGAAAGGAGCTAATAGGGAAGGAATATACTATAACTACCAAGCTATCCCGTGAAGATATAAAAGCTAATTACATTGATTATATTAAAATAAATGGTACAGTTTCGTCTTTAGATGATTTGAGCACTATCTTATCAAGTGAAAGTAATAATTACTTTGAAATAAGTTACTCAAATGAAGAAACAGCAGAAAAAAGAGTAAATATTCATATTTGTATAGCTGATAATGATGAGCTAAATAGTATTGATAGTTATTTTGAACAGTATTTTTCCTGTGATGATTTCACAGGAAAAGAGATTGAAAAGTTTCGTGTTGCAACTCAAAACTTCAACAGTACTAAAAACTATGCTAATGGCATCATCTCTTATTTACATGGAATCATGGCTAAAGATCAAAGAGCAGAAAGAATTGGATTTGAAGATTTTTTTAACAAGTTTAATCAAGCCAGTGACTCCCTTCAAAATTATAGAACCTCCCTTTCAATAGCACTAAGAAGTGTGATTAGCTTTAACTACAATATTTTTGAAAATACTATTACAGGCATGTTAGCACTAGATCAAGCAATATCCTTCTTTCAGGATAACCACGTTACAATGAAGGAGGCTAATTCCATTGAAAAGTCTCTGAGACTACCAGTCGATTCTGCAACTGCATTTATTGTAGAAGATCTCATTAGCTATTTTGACAAGAAAAGCTTAGAAGATATTGAAACTACTATTAGGTACTTCAACGATCAATACACTTCTCAACAAGATCTTAGTAAGCTCTCATTTATTGCTTTTAAGAAAGCAATAAATGAAGGGAATAAATTAAAAATCGACTTTTATAGCAAGAAATTAAAAAATGATAGTGTTTTTTTACCATACTATGAGAAAAAACAATGATGAGAAAAAAAAAGACATTGACATTAAAAAAAAGTAAAAAAGTAAAAAATTACAATATGATAGAACTTTTAAAGATTATATTTTCTGAAAAAAAAGATAAAAATAGTAGGGTAATACCAGCCTCATTAAGTATAAAAAATCAAAAAGAGCTTATTGATTTAGAGGAAAAAAACCGTCTAGATTTATATAAATATGATGATCTACTATCTATGGTTGAGATTAGCGATTCTAAATTTAAGGTTATTTATGAAATATCTATATTAGTAATAGATAGAAAAAATAAAATGAATGAAAGTATTAGATTATCTCTTTTAAATTTTTGCATTTTAACTGTTAGTAAATGTTCTATACTAAAAACAAAAAATCAAGAAAATATTTATAAAGACTTCCTTGAAAGTAATTATTTATCACAATTAACTAATGAAGTTAATAATAAATATGATAAGAGAATCAGCGGGCTACGTGTCGTTAGAGAAAAACAAATAACCACAGAAAATAATAAATCTACTAATGAAAGTCATACAACAGAAAAATATCAAAAAGATAAATCTGACTTAGAATCACAACGGGATAATGTTATTTCAATTGGTGCTATATACGGTCTATTCAATAACATTGTTAATCATAGGGATATTATTGATTATTTTGTGGAATATTTCTACAGATATAATTCTGTTGATGATGTTGAAGTCTCCTTATACATAATAAAAAACAGAAATAAGAATGAGATAAAAAAGACTTTGTTTTTTTACAAACAACAGTTAATAAACAAAGATAAAGAAGTTATAAATATTCAACAACAGATGAGTGTAAAATCTCAAGAATACTCAAGTTTACAAAAAAAAGTAAAGAAAGCAGAAGACCATTTAAACAATTTAAATACAAAAAATCGTGAATTAAGTTCAGAGATTCAGGGTTTAAAAGAGTATATAAATGAACTTGGTCAGGACGAGAAAGCAAAACGTGTCCATTTGCATGATGCCACTGAACGCGCTAGAGCTAAAGCTGTTAATCTATTAGCTGAGGACGTGTTAGAGCCAATTAAAATCTGCTTATCCGCTCTAAAAAGAGAGAGACCTAAAGTTGACGTAGCATCACACCACCTAGAATTAATTGAAGAAAATGTAGAAAAGGGGCTCAAATGGTTCAAAAAATAGGTATAGATTTCGGGACAACTAATAGTCTTATTTCAGTTATATCCCATGTAGGAAAAGTCAAATCATTTACTGATAATGATAGACCACACCCATCTGTTATTCGGTATGAAAACAACCGAATATTATATGGAAACAAAGCAAGAGAAAAGCTTGAGAAATCAGGAGTAGGTGTGCTAGGTAATACTGTACGAGGGCCTAAAAAATTACTAGGGAAGGAGCACCTTAATATTGAAGGGCGAGTAATAACACCAATTGAAGTTATTACTCACTACATTCGTTATCTACTTGAACATGCAAAAGGTGAAGATATCGAGGAGATTGCAGACCTAACCCATGCAGTTGTAACAATCCCTGTCGCTCTAGATGGTCGTGGTCGTCAGGCACTTCGTGAGGCTTTATTAAACGCAGGTGTTTATATTGAAACATTTGTCCATGAACCACTTGCTGCATTGTATGCTTATTTTAAAGACAAAGAAAATACAGCTAATACACTACGCTCTTATGAAGGAAAAACATTACTCGTTTTTGATTGGGGAGGAGGTACGCTGGACTTAACTCTATGTAAAATAATCAATGGAAGTATCGTTCAAATACTAAATCGAGGGAATAACAAAGTTGGTGGAGATTATATTGATGATGCAATATTAAATCATATAGAAAAATCACATGCTGAAAAGTTCGGATGGAATACAGATAATAAACTTGACCGCAATCCTGGAATGAGGGCAAAGCTCTTAACACAATGTGAAAAAGCTAAAATCACACTGTCAACTAGAGAAAAAGCAAACATATTTTTACCTGATTACTTTCACGGAGAAGGAGAAGCAGCTGAAATTGACTTTTGGCTATCGCGTAATGATTTAGAGAAAATTTCTAGTCGCCTGATTACACAAGGCATAGATGAAATTGATAATATTTTGTCAGTAGATAAAGCAGATATTGATTCTCAAACCATTGCTTTATGTCTAGCTACAGGTGGAATGATCAATATGCCAATTATTAAACATCAACTCACTGAAATATTTGGTATAAATATTCTAGAATTATCTGATAAAGGTGATCGAATAATATCAGAAGGCGCTGCATGGATTGCACATGATAATTTGCGGTTAGGCTTAGCAAAACCTTTTGAGTTGCTTGAAGCTCGTAACTCTATGCTAACTATATTCCATGAAGGCAAACATTTACCCGAAAGAGGTAAGTCAATTCGATCTAAACAATCAATGTACTGCTCCGATCCACGAGATGGCAAAGCAATATTTACATTTAAAAGACCTCAAATGGTTGGAAAAGCAGGAGCTGCTGATCCAAGAACAACGTATGGAAATCTTGTAGTAGAAATAAACCCTAATTTTCCTCCACTTGAAGAACGAATTGAACTTACTATTAATATTGATGATAATTTAATAGCACATGCTCAGGCTGTAGCAATGGACAACAAAGTAATCATTAAAACAGAATACTATGACCTTGAGTTTTCATTATTGGTTAGTAGCAGCAAAAAAAATGAAAATAAAAAAAAGAAACAAATATTAGCCGTTAATCAGAAGAAAGCTAAAGAACTCATTGTAAGAGCGAATATAACGTCTTATGACTCTAAAAAATATAACTCATATCAAGTAAAAGAAGCTTGGAGCATGGTGCCAGGTGAGCTTCTTCATAGTTACAATAATGACCCTAAGAATGTATTTCTTAAACATGATCTAACAGATATTCAGAAACTAGAGTTTGTTCGTTATCAACCATGCTCAAACTGTGGTTCAAGATGGTCTGTAAGCTGCTGTTAAACAATATAAAAACAACTAACAAGAAAATGCAGAGGGACTTTTTTACTAAGCGGTTGATTTTAGTTCAGTGCATTCTATGGAGTTTATCTTAGATTAGCCTTCATCTCTGTCTGTCCAAAAAGCCCCTGATTTAGGCGTTAGGGTCTCAAAGCTCGAACATTGCAGTCA
>CAMZLS010000130.1 GCA_947311765.1 uncultured Helicobacteraceae bacterium | reverse complement strand
TAGAAGAGGCTTTGCGCGTAGGATTAAAAATTAAAGTCAATATGGTACCTATGAAAGGTGTTAATGAAAATGAGATTATCGATGTCTTAAACTATTGCAAAGAGCGGGGCATGACAATTCGCTTTATAGAGTATATGGAAAATGTTCACGCCGCAGTTGATATCAAAGGTATGAATTCACAAGAACTCTTACATGTAATAGGTGAGACATATAGTTTTAATGATGAAGGTTTCGATGGTCACTCTCCATCGCACTACTATGCACTTGAAGATGGCTATAGATTTGGTATTATAGAGCCTCATAAAGATGATTTTTGCTCTACATGTAACCGTATTCGACTGACTGCCGAGGGACAACTTATCCCTTGCCTCTACTTTGATGAAGCGATGAGTATTCGTGATGCGGTACGGCGTGGCGACATAAAAGAGGCAGCCTTGGTTTTAAAAGAGGTTATCCGAACAAAACCAGAAAAAAACCGCTGGAGCGACCCTGACGGTGAAGCTTCTAAGAGAGCTTTTTATGAGACGGGTGGATAAAGGAGTTAGTTATTGAATTACAGATTTTAAAAGAGTTTAAGAGTGATATGATAGAAAAATTTACTATTGTTGAGTCAAAATATGTGAGCAGTGAAGAGCAAAAAGATATTGAAAAAATATTAGATTCTAAAACAGAAAAAGAGAAAAAGGCAAAATAAGGGTGATACTAACAATACAAGAAAATGAAGTCATTATCGAGGAAATATCTATTGATTCCTTTAGTTGAGCACTTCTACTCCATCCAAGGTGAAGGAAGATACACAGGAGTACCCTCGCTTTTTTTCCGTTTAGGTGGGTGCAATATGCGTTGCGAGGGTTTTGGCTGTGTTGAAGTTGCGCTAGATGGAAGTGAAATACTAGGATGCGATACTGTATATGCGGTTGATAAAAAAAACTTTGGAAAATCTTGGCAGAGTATCACTGATGCGCAAGAGCTTATAGAAATTTTGCAAAGTTATAAGCTCCCTAGCGATGTAGATATCGTTTTAACGGGTGGCGAACCACTTTTGCATGCGAATAATCCCAACTTAGTCGCCTTTTTAGAGTTCTTAATTAGTCGTCATCATAGGGTCACCTTTGAGACTAATGGTGCAGTGGCAGTTGATTTTGAAAAATTTCCTGTCTATAAGTCTTGTGTATATGCGCTCTCTGTAAAACTTTCCAATAGTGGCGAAGCCTATGAAAAAAGGGTAAATCCTGAAATTTTTAATGCAATCATAGATGAAGCTGATGAGACTTTTTTTAAGTTTACAGTAGATGAGCAGGGTCTTCAAACAGGACTCTCGCAAGAGATAGAGTCTATCTTGCTTTTAGCTCACAAAACAGAGGTGACCTGTATGCCTAAGGGTGGTTCAAAAGAGGAAGTAGAGGCCAATACTAATGCGGTTATTGATTACTGCAAGGCAAAAGGGTATCGTTATAGCGACAGACTCCATATCCGTATTTGGGATCAAAACAAGGGTGTTTGATGATTATTAGAAAAGAGTTTAAATTTGAAAATGCTCATGTAGTGAGAGGATGCTCTTCTACACGGTGTCGCTCCTCTTTACATGGGCACTCTTATAGAGTGGAGATTTTGTTTGAATCAAATTTTCTTGATAATGGGCAGATGGTTTATGATTTTGGTTTGATGAAGCAAAATATTAAAGATATTGTAGATAGTTTTGACCACGCTGTAACTTTATGGAGTGAAGACAGTCAAACATATATTGCCGATATGAAAAAATATTCACAACGCTGGGTAGAGTTACCAGTTTCCCCCTCAGCAGAGCAGTTTTCGCGTGTTATTTTTATCTTAGTGGATGCTTTGATGCAACTCACAAGAACAATCAACGGTGAAAAAGAGGTCAAACTATACAGTGTGATAGTCCACGAAACAGCAACAGGCTATGCACAAGGTTTTCGTGAAGACGCCTACTCTGAACTAATGGGAGCAATACATTTAAAAGATATTACCTTTAGTAAAGCTATTAGAGATGATTGGCATGATGGTGAGTTATTTGAGAAGATAAAGACGAGAAAAACTTTTGTAAATAAAGAGAGTGTTTAGGAATTGAATTTAAGTTATCTAAAAATTCATCCTAGTCTTTACTTTTCTAAGCTTCAATAATTTTTATTTCATTTTCTAAAAGATAACACAAATATCCCTCTACTTTTTCACCCGTAATCGCGCGCAGAGCTTTCTTATAAAAGCCTACTTGCTGCTGGTGTTCATCGCTGTGGGCGTGTGAGCTTTTATAATCAATCACTACCCAGCGATTTTCATGCTTTACAAGCAGGTCTAAGTAGCGAAGTTCACCTTCAAAACTGAGTGCTTGTTCTTTGTAGATCTCTCCTCTACATAATTCGCAAAACATTTCATCTTGAGTTACATGTAAGACTCTTTTTTGAATGCTCTTAAGTGCCTCTGTATCTAAAAGAGAGCCGTAACGATTTTGCGTTGCCATCATTGCAGCAGCTAAAGAGTTGCTATCAAAACTACGCATCATCTCTAAAGTATAATGCAAGGCTAAACCAAAGGTGATAGCGTGATAATCTGTCTCAATCTCCTCTTGCGATTCTATCAAGTCTTTTTGTCGTCCGTAGTTTAGGACTTCATATTTGAGGGCTTTTGGTTCTTGTTTTGGAACTCTTTTTGTGGCTTTTATCTGTAGTGAACCTTGAGATTTTTCTTGCAAATCTAAGAGAGAAAACTTAGAATTTTTCTCTTTTTGAATTACAAAAAGGCTCGACTCTGCCCGCGTAAAAGCGACATATAGAGCGTTTAAATCATCTTCAATCCCTGCTTGCGCCTCTTTGTCCATTGCACGCTTGTACTCTTCATCAAAACTACTGCGATTTTTCTGTCTTAGATAGATATTTTCTAATGAAGTTCCTTCATATTCGTAGATAATTGGGTTGGTGTTTGGCTGTTTTCTTCCAAGTCTATCAAGTACGATAATATGCTTAAATTCTAAGCCCTTAGACTTATGAACGGTCAAGACACGCACACCATGAAGGTCGGCCTTAGCCGCGCTTTTATCTATGCGCTCATACTCAAATATAAACTGCTCTATATCCTTAAAATGACTCAAAAGTTCCATAAATCGTAGAAGATTCATATCTCCACTAAAGAGTTCGTATTTATCTATAATACTCTTTACATGCAAGGAGAGATCAAAGGTTTTGAGATTTATGTTAGGGAGTATCTCAGCATCTCTTCCGATAAGTGCGAAAAAGTTTTCCGCATAGATACGCTCGTTGAAATAGCAATATTTCAGATACTCAATAATCGCCTTGACACTACGCTGGTGAATAAGCTTTGCCGTTGTCTCTGTCACAACTTCTATATTTTCAGCCTGTAACAGCTCCTGTATAGAGGCACCGTCAGCATTTGTTGCGCACAAAATGGCAATATCATCGCTATTAGCACCCTTATTAAGAAGAAATTTAATCTGAGTGACACATCGCTCTAAAATATTCTCATCATTGATAACTTCTACATAGCCCTCAGATGCGCCCTCTTTGACTTTTTGTGGAATGTAGCCCTCTATTTTTGTTAAAAACATCTCATTGACAAACTCCACAACCGCCCTATCAGAGCGATAATTTGTCACGAGAGGCTTTAGAGTGATTTCTGGATGTGCGGCTACTTCGGCAAATAGTGCGCTCACCCCGCCACGAAAGCGATAAATCGACTGCTTCACATCGCCTACAAAAAAGAAACTTCCACCCTCATTCATCCCCTGCCCTGCTAAAATCTCTTCGATAATCGGGCGTAAAATATCAAACTGTATGATACTGGTATCTTGAAATTCATCAAGAAGCAGATGCTCTATCTTCGCATCAAGGCGAAAATAGAGAAACTCACTATCAATTCGCTCTTTTAGAAGATAATAGACAAAAGAGGTGATATCATCAAAGCTCAACTCCCCCTCATTTTGTGCTAAATCTCGACGGCTTTTTTTGTAAATATCCAAGAGTGAAAAAAGTGTGGCAAAAAAACTGTTCTCTTTTGAGTGCATATATGTTTTAACATCTGCTTGTATCGCGTGTAGATAGCTATCCATCTCAGGAAGAAACTGTTTTTTAAAATCCCAATAATTCATAGACTCTTTTTGTAGCCAAGTCTTAGAGAGGAGATCTTCAACACTGCTTACATGTAAGGTTTTTTGGGAACGCTTTGAGAGATTTTCGATATCAAAAAGCTCTTTTAAATGCTCGAAATTTTGGAGTATACTTTTCTCTACATGTAAGCTTTTATTCTCTTTAAACTCAAACTTTGAAAGCTCAGGCAATTTGGCGTAGAGCCCTTGTAGCAGTTGAAATATATCACTAAGGCGTTTAGCACTGAGTAGTGAAAGCTCGATAAGTTCTCTATCTTTGCCTTGAGCATTTACCTCATTTAAGAAGCGAATCATTAGCTTGATTTCATGCTGGGATTCAAAGGTAGAAAAGCTAGGCATTAGCCCTGCGTGGAGTGAAAATTTTCTCAAAATTTTAGAGAAGAGTTTATCTATAGTTAAAATCTTATTTTCAGCATTTAAAAAACGCTCTAAAACCGCCTCACGAGAGGAGAGAAGTCTCTCTTGGCTAAGCCCCGTCACCTCTGCAATAACAGCTAATTCACCACGAGAAGGCAATGTTTTCAAAGTCACTGCAATGCGCTCTTGCATCTCATTGGCAGCTTTATTTGTAAAGGTGAGCGCCATAATTTTCTCAGGAGCAACATCCATAAAAAGCAGACTAAGATAACGAACCACAAGATTAAAAGTCTTTCCACTCCCAGCACTCGCCTCATAGGCTAAAAAAGGCTCAAACATCTGTTCTCCTTGTAGTTTGTATTCATCTCGTGTGCGTTGCCACGCAAAGCGTGAGAACGAGGGGAAGTTTACTCTCTAGCACATAAAATTTTATATTCACAATACTTGCATGAACCAAGGTCTTCACAAAGTTCAAAACTAAACTCTTTTGTATTTTTTAGTACACTTAAGTGGGACTTTAGTAACTCTAGTTTTTCTGCTAAAAAAGACTCCGCAACTAACTTGCCTGTCTGTAAGTCATAAAAACTACACCCGCTAACACGACCCAATGTTGATACTAAAAGATAGTAAAATTCTAACTG
>CAMZLS010000129.1 GCA_947311765.1 uncultured Helicobacteraceae bacterium | reverse complement strand
CTGGGGCTGGAGCAGGTCCCAAGGGTATGGCTGTTCGCCATTTAAAGCGGTACGCGAGCTGGGTTCAGAACGTCGTGAGACAGTTCGGTCCCTATCTTCCGTGGGCGTAGGAAAGTTGAGGAGAGCTGACCCTAGTACGAGAGGACCGGGTTGGACGTGCCACTGGTGCACCAGTTGTTCTGCCAAGAGCATCGCTGGGTAGCTACGCACGGATGAGATAACCGCTGAAAGCATCTAAGCGGGAAGCCAACTCCAAGATGAACTTTCCCTGAAGGACGCTTGAAGACTACAAGCTTGATAGGCTGGGTGTGTACGCACAGTAATGTGTTTAGCTGACCAGTACTAATAGTCCGTTTGTCTTTTTTTACAAAACTAATTCGTCGTGTTACTGCCTTATTCAGTATATATGTAGTAAGTAGAATGGTTTTATGAAACTGATAGTTGTATTTTTGACTTTAACAACAATAACTTCTTATCCCAAACAGTTGGATTAAGTATTCAAATTTGAATATTTAATCCAATTGTCTATGTGGCTACAGAGAAGGGGAAACGCCTGGCTCCATTCCGAACCCAGAAGCTAAGCCCTCCATCGCTGATAATACTGCACCTTTCAGGTGTGGGAATGTAGGTCGCCGCATAGTTCTTTTGGGTTTTTATATCTTTTATTTTCTTTCTTTTTGACTTTAGCTATATTTATAATTTTATTCTACCTTGTTTTAATTTATTATTTACTACAATTCTATCATGATTATTAATCCTAAATTGCCAAATGATTGGCTTGAACTTTTAAAAGATGAATTTCAAAAAGAGTATTTTTTCAATTTAAAATCATTTCTTCTTGAAGAGAAAAATCATTATACTATCCTCCCAAAGTCGAAAAATATTTTTAATGCTTTTAATATAACTCCATTTGCTAAAATAAAAGTAGTTATACTTGGTCAAGACCCTTACCATGGGCTTAATCAGGCGCATGGTTTATCTTTTTCTGTGCAAGGAGATATTAGAAATCCTCCATCATTACAAAATATTTATAAAGAGTTAGTAGATGATATTGGCTGTTCTATGCCAGCGAGTGGAGATTTAACTTCTTGGGCAGAGCGGGGGGTCTTTTTACTCAATGCTGTTTTAACTGTAAGAGAGGATGAAGCTAATTCTCATAGAAAACAGGGATGGGAAAAATTTACTGATGCTGTTATAAGAATAATTAGTGATGAATCCTTACATGTAGTCTTTATTTTATGGGGACGACCTGCTCAGATGAAAAAGAGTTTGATTGATGAGACTAAGCATTTAATTATTCAATCGCCTCATCCATCACCGCTCTCTTCTTTTCGTGGTTTTTTTGGTTCAAAACCTTTTTCTCGTTCAAATGAATTTTTGAAATCTAAAAATATTGAAGCTATTGATTGGTGTTTATAGTTTTAAAATCAGCATAAATTGCAAAATGGTCAGAATAGCCTTTGCCTGTGTGGTGCTTTGGATAATTCCTACTTCTCTGCCAGCGATAAGGTTTTTTATAATAAAATAGATATTTTGGATTGTGGCGACGTAAGCTACCTTTGATATAATCAAGCCCTTTTTTATCAGCAAGACCTTTTGAGATAATCATATTGTCTAAGCTCTCTTTTGAACCTCTAAAAGAGTGTGTCCAGCGTTCTTTTTTATCAGTGTCGTACCAAAGATTATACATACAATCCTTACATGCAAGGAGGGTTTTTAATGTTACTGGCTTATCATCATATAAGGTTTTAAGGGTGTGATTTATCCCTGTTTTTCCTTTTGTATCATTATGTTTTCGTCTCTTTTTAAAGAGCATATACTCTTCATAATGGCTATTCAAATCACCCATAATTATGATGGCTTTATCATGCCCAATTGTATCAATTCTTTTTTTAAGGATTTTGGCTGATACAATTCGTCTGCTTTCTGCTCCACTTTTAGCTTTCCAGTGGTTGTTGAATATATATAGTTCTTCGCCATTGATGTTAAGTTTTACCTCTAAAATATTACGATATCTTCTACTTGATGTTACCCATAATTCTTTGGCATATATAATTGGATATTGACTTAGTAGTGCAACTTTAATAGTAGTTTTTTTTGCATCTGCAATGGCATAATATTTGTAGTATAGCCCATGTATTTGAAGTGTTTTTCTTAACTCTTTTAATGCTTGAAGCGATTCTATCTCTTGTAATCCGATAATATTTGGATGAAAATCTGTAATTACCTTAGCTATGTTGTTAAGTTTTTTTGCTTGATTTTTTTTATTCCACTGCCATGAGGTATTTGGAATATACTCAACATACTCTCTATGGTCATATTTGAGATCAAAAAGATTTTCTACATTATAGCTAGCTACACGCACATTTTCTCCCCAAAGTAAAACACTTAAACTGATAAATAATAAGAGCCTTATCACGAAATTCCACTAAGACGCAAGAGATTTTCTGTTTTAGGATTTCGCCCAAGAAGTTCGTAAAAAAGTTCTTGCATACTCTGACTCCCACCTTTGGCTAAAATAATCTCTAAGTAATCTTTTCCAAGCTTAGTCTCAAAAATTCCCTCTTCAACTATAGCGAAGTAAGCATCTGCACTAAGAACTTCTGCCCATTTGTAACTATAATAACCTGCACCATAGCCACCTGCAAAGATATGTGTAAATCCATTTTGAAATTTATTATACGATGGTGGTTTAATGAGTGCTGTAGCTTCACGAATACTATCAAGAAGATTTTGAATTTCATCTCCAGAATAAGAACTCATATGCAGTTTAAAATCAAAACTAGCAAATTCAAGTTGGCGCAACATGCTCATAGCAGATTGAAAGTTTTTCGTTTCTTCTAGTTTTGCAATCATTGCATCGCTTAAGACTTTGCCACTTTTATAATGTTTTGCAAATAATTTCAATACTTTTGGTTCATTTGCAAAGTTTTCTAAAAATTGTGATGGAAATTCTACTGCGTCCCATTCGACACCATTAACACCACTTACACCATTTTCATTGACACTAGATAACATATGATGCAGAGCGTGACCCATTTCATGAAAAAGTGTAACGACATCATCATGCCGTAAAAGTGATGGATTCGTATCTGAAGAAGCAGGAAAATTACAGACTATAAAAACTGAAGCGAGTTGTTCTTCACCATTTTCTTTTGTACAGTGTGTTTGCCAATTATGCATCCATGCCCCACCACGCTTATCTTTGCGTGCTTCTAAATCCATATAAAGGCGTGCTCTTAGTGTGTTGTTTACATATAAATCATAAGCAGAAGCTTTTTCATCCCATAACTTACATGTAAGCTTTCTAAACTCAATCCCAAATAGTTTTTGTAAAAAATCAAAGAGACCATTAACGACGCTCTTTTGCTCAAAATAGGGGCGATACTCTTCTTCATCAATCTCATAACGCTCTTTTTTAAGTTTTTGAGAATAGTAAGTTGTATCTGAACTTTTTAATTTTTCTGTACTCATGCTTTGGAGTGTTTGTAACTCTTTTTGTGCTTGATTTCTAGATTGGCTTGCAAGTTCATCAAGAAAATTCACTACAGTGTCGGTATCTGGAGCCATTTTGGTGGCTAAGGAAAGTTCTGCGCAGCTCTTAAATCCTAAGATCTGCGCAGATTCAAGTCGTAAAGCGAGAAGTTCATCTATCAGTTTTGCATTTTGTGGTGCACGCGTTGTATATGCCTTGTAAAGCTCTTCACGAATATCTGAATTTGCTCCATAAGTCATATATGCGATATATGAAGGCATCTGTAAAGTAAACTTCCATGCTTTTTTTCCATTAATTTCACAAGCTGCACTCTCTTTATCACTCAATGAGAGACCTTCTACATCGGCTTCATCGGTAATAATCTTTTCATAAGCATTTGTCGCATCAAGAACATTTTGTGAAAAATCATTAGAGAGTTCACTTTTTCGTACATTTATAGCTTTGAGTCTCTCTTTTTTTGTCTTCTCAAGTGCAGCACCACTAAGTTTAAAATGTAAAATATTAAGATCAAGAACTCGTTTTTGTTCAGAATTTAATTGATTATACTCATGTTTTTTAATGTCTTTAAATGCCTTAAATATATCTAAGTTTTGTCCAATTTCAGTTGCATATTCACTCATAAGTGGTAAAGAATCTGCATAGACTTTTTGAGATAATTCAGAGTTTTTCACAGAATTAATATGAACTAGAGGTGTGAAAAAATGATCGAGATATTCATCCATTAATTCAAAGGGTTTAATAAAATTTGCATAGCTTTTTTCTTTAATAGCTAAAAGTGTTTTAATCGTGTGTCGATTTTTATCTAGTTTTTCTTTGAGTGTATCAATAAAGGTTTCTAAATTGATATCAAATTTTAAAAAAGCAGTATTCATAATTTTCCTTACATGTAAAGCGTTATTGTAGTCTATATAAGGTAAAAAAGAGTTATGCTTTAGTATTAGACTTGTTATTATATAAGGATATGCTCTTATATCGTAACAAATCTATTTAGTAAACGCAAGTATTTAAATTATAATAAACAAAGCATATTCGAAGTGATAAAAAGATATAATTCCTCAATTTGTTTATTAGGCTATGCTCTTATATTGTAGCAAGTCTATTACATGTAAAGGTATTATGATGAGTTCTAAACGCGTTTTAGTTAAGTTTTCTGGTGAAGCATTAGCGGGTGATACTGGTCATGGTATAGACAGTAAAATATTAAACTATATCTCTCAAGAGATAAAAGGTTTGGTTGAATCTGGTATCGAGGTTGGTATTGTTATTGGTGGTGGAAACATCATTCGTGGAGTGACAGCATCTCAAGATGGTATTATCCGCCGTACGGCTGGCGATTATATGGGCATGCTTGCGACTGTTATTAATGGTGTTGCTATGCAGGAAGCCTGCGAGCATGTTGGTCTTAAAGTTCGCGTGCAAACTGCGATAAAGATGGAACAGATAGCTGAACCATATATCCAGCGCCGTGCGGTACGTCACTTGGAAAAAGGGCGTGTTGTCATTTTTGCAGCAGGGACGGGAAATCCGTTTTTTACAACGGACACAGCAGCAACACTTCGTGCAGTAGAAATTGGTGCTGATGTTATCATTAAAGCGACTAAAGTTGATGGTGTTTATGATAAGGATCCAAATAAATTTGATGATGCAAAAAAATTGTCTATGGTTACTTATGATCAAGCCTTACAAGATCACATAAAAGTAATGGATGATACATCGATTGCTTTAGCAAAAGATAACTCTTTACCAATTATTGTATGTGATATGTTTACATCGGGCAACTTACTAGAAATTGTAAACGGTGATTATACAAACTGCTCTATAGTAAAATAGTAAAAAAAGGAAGAAAATGATTAGATTAGAAGAATTAACTGCGAAAGCACTTGCAAGTGGAAATGTTGATCGTTATCAGTTGGCGTTAGCTGTAGCTAAGCGTTCACAGCAGTTAGAAGATGGTGCACCATCTAAACTAAATATTGATACAAAATCAATGAAGACAGCTGATTTAGCATTAATGGAAATTGCCGAAGGTGTTATTAAGATCACTGGTTTTATTGAAAAAGAATAATTTTTATTAAGGTGTAGCTTTGAACCATATTGATATAGAAAAAATCAAATATATCCGTACGGTAGAAGAGGCTACTACTTACCTATTTACACAAATTCCCCAAAGTGAAAAAATCCAAAAAGCCCTATCTTTAGCGATAAAAGAGCATGAGGGACAGTTTCGCCGTAGTGGCGAGCCTTATATTGTGCATCCCATATTGGTGGCTTCTATCGCTGCTTCCATAACGGAAGATGAAGCTATGGTTATTGCTGCCATTATGCATGATTTAGTAGAAGATACTCACTGCACAACGCAGATGATATCTGAGGCTTTTAGTCCTGATGTAGCGCATTTAGTCGAGGGAATGACGAAGATAGACAGCATTCGTGATACAGAACTTATACCCTCACATTCAAATGAAAAGCTTGTAGCTTCAGCTTTAAGTTTTAGAAAAATGCTCTTGGCTTCCATTCATGATGTTCGTGTTCTTGTCGTAAAACTTTGCGACAGGCTTCATAATATGCTCACACTTGATGCCTTACCGTCTCATAAGCAGCATCGTATTTCTGAAGAGACCTTGGTTGTGTATGCACCTATTGCACATCGCCTTGGTATCTCCTTTATGAAGAAACTTCTTGAAGATTTAAGTTTTCACTATCTTTTTTCTGAAGAAGAGCAGAGTATTGATGCATATTTAAATAAAAACCATCACGCTATTGAATTAAAACTTAATGGCTTTCGCCATCACTTATATCAAATGATGCTAGAAAATGGCTTTATGGAAGAGGATTTTGAAATTATATCTCGGGTAAAACATCATTACTCTATCTATCTTAAAATGCAGAGAAAAGGTATTAGTATTGATGAGATATTAGATCTTTTAGCTGTTCGTATTTTGGTGAAAAATCCAATAGATTGCTATAAGGTTCTAGGGCTTATTCATCTTAGATTTCAACCTTTAAGCTCACGGTTTAAAGATTATATCTCTTTAGCAAAAGATAATGGGTATCAGACACTTCATACTACCGTATTTGATAATACAACTATTTTTGAAGTGCAAATTCGTACTTATGAGATGCATGAGACAGCAGAATTAGGTGTTGCAGCGCATTGGAAATATAAGAGTGGCAGTGAAGCAATTAATCTTGATTGGCTGAATAATCTTCAATATCAAAATGAGTCTGTAGAAGATTTTTATGAACTTATAAAAAATGACCTCTATAGTGAAGATATTAGTGTTTTTTCGCCAAAAGGAGAAGCTTATACCTTGCCTCGTGGCGCAGTTGCTCTTGACTTTGCCTATGCTATTCATAGTGAGATTGGTGAAACAGCAGAGAGCTGTCTTGTAAATAAAGAAAAAATGAGCCTGTTAAGTGAAGTACATAATGCTGATATTGTGAAAATTATAACAGGTAAGAAAAAAAATCCTCGATGCTCTTGGATAGATGCTGTAAAAACTTCTCGTGCTAAGAGTAATATTAAAGCAAATTGCAATCAGAGACGTCATAAAATTGATACTTTAACAGGTGCAAATATTTTAGCAACAATTATGGGAATGAAAGTACATCAAATAGATAAGTGGTTTACAAAGATGAATTGTGAAGACCCTTCAAGACTTGCAACTGACAGAGAGAGACTTAAAGAGACTGTTTGTAGATACATAGAAGATATGAAGTATGAAAATCGCTTTAAAAGTTTTGTAGCAAGTCGTCGTTTTAAGTTAAAAGCACAGCATATTGGTTCTTTAGAATTTATTAGTAATCATGCTATAAATGATGTTGTATTTGATTACTGCTGTCATCCAAAAACTGGAGATGAAATAGTAGCATTTTTACAAAAAAATAAGGCGCATATTCATCATAAGATGTGCAAAAAAGCCTCAAAAATGATAGAACAACATGAGTCAATGCTTTTTGTAAAATGGGTAAACGAGACAACACATCATTACCATCTTATTGCAAGTATGCATAATGCAAAGGGAGCCTTAGCAAGCTTCTTGACACATTTAGCAAAGCTGGGGTGTGATATTCGCTCTATAGAATTAGGAAAAGAGAAGCAAGAGCATATCCAACTTTGTGAGATTGAGTTTCAAAATTTAGAGGGTGATATTAGTCGCTTACGTTCTAAAATCGAGCAAAAAATTAGAGTGATACAGTTTATTCGCACTGATGATGCGTATCGTTAAAAAAATATATTAGGAAAAACTATGATTAAAGAAGCATTAAGAGAGATTCGCAGAGGATCGGCAGAGATTATTGATGAAGAGCGTTTGGAAAAATTATTACAAGCATATTTTGATGAGGGAAAAACTTATACTGTAAAATGTGGCTTTGATCCAACCGCTCCTGACTTGCATCTAGGACATACTGTGCTACTACAAAAATTAGCAGCTTTTCAAAAATATGGAGCGCGTATTCAGTTTTTAATAGGTGATTTTACTGCACAAATTGGTGACCCAACAGGTAAAAGTGAAACTCGTAAAAAATTACTTCCTGCTGACATTGAAGAGAATGCCAAAAGCTACAAAAGCCAAGTCTTTAAGATTTTAGACCCTGAGAAAACAGATGTTGTTTTTAATGCTGAGTGGATTAATCCTCTAGGAGCTGCAGGACTTTTAGAGCTTACAACAACTTTTAATGTTGCTCGTATGTTAGAGCGTGACGATTTTGAGAAGCGTTATAAGGGTGGAATTTCTATCTCTATTAGTGAATTTCTGTATCCACTTTTGCAAGGTTTTGATAGCGTTCATCTTGAGAGTGATGTAGAGATTGGTGGTACTGATCAGAAGTTTAATTTACTGATGGGGCGACATCTTCAACGTACTTATCAAGTAGGAAAAGAGCAGGCTGTTTTAATGATGCCAATTCTTGAAGGGCTTGATGGCGTTCAAAAAATGAGTAAGTCTCTCAATAATTATATCGGTGTAGCAGATGCTCCTAATGATATGTTTGGGAAGGTTTTGAGTATTTCAGATGATTTGATGTGGCGCTATTATGAACTATTAAGTACCTGCACACTTGATGAGATAGAAGCACTTCAAAAAGGTGTAGAAGATGGCTCAAAACATCCTAAAAAAGTCAAAGAGGCATTAGCCCTTGAAATTGTAGAGCGTTTTCACTCAAAAGATGCGGCTGATGGTGCAAAAGCAGAATTTGATAAAATTCACGCAAAAAGTCAAATTCCAACGGATATTCCCTCTTTTGAGCTTGAAGCTCCGATCTGGATAGCAAAAGCGTTACAAGAGTGTAAAATAGAAGCCTCAACTTCACAAGCGCGTCGCGATATTAAGCAAGGCGCTGTTAAAATAGACCAAATAAAAGTCTCTGATGAGCAACTGCAACTTGAAGCGGGTGAGTATGTACTTCAAGTTGGAAAGCGTAAGTTCGCACGAGTAAAGGTAAAATAATGAGTTTTAAATCCGTCAAAATAGGTAAGCATCTGATTGAAATCCCTATTGTTCAGGGAGGAATGGGTGTAGGAATCAGTTGGGATCAGCTTGCTGGTCATGTTTCACTTGAAGGTGGTCTAGGAGTCATTAGTAGTGTGGGTACTGGATATTATGAAGATAGAATTCATGCAGGAAAATTGGTTTCTGAGCGTCCTTTAGATGCTCTAAATTTTTATTCAAAAGAGGGCTTGATTGCTATTTTTAAAAATGCTAGAAAAGTGTGTGGCGATAAACCCCTAGCGTGTAATGTGCTCTATGCAAGTAATGATTATGGGCGTATTGTGACTGATGCTTGTGAAGCGGGTGCTGATATTATTATAACAGGAGCTGGACTTCCTACTAATATGCCAGAATTTACGGCAGATTATCCTGATGTAGCCTTGATGCCTATCGTCTCATCTGCTAAAGCATTGAAAATCATCTGCAAGCGTTGGCAGAAGCGTTATGATCGTTTGCCTGATGGTGTTATTCTTGAAGGTCCTAAAAGTGGTGGACATCAAGGCTTTACATATGAGCAGTGTGCAATGGATGAAAATCAGCTAGAAAATCTTGTCAAACCTGTTGTTCAAGAAGCTGCTAATTGGGGTGGAATTCCCGTGTTTGCCGCTGGTGGCATCTGGGATAAAAATGATATAGATGAGATGATGGCACTTGGTGCTTCTGGAGTGCAGATGGGAACGCGTTTTATAGGAACTCATGAGTGCGATGCTCATGAAAACTTTAAAACGGTTCTTCTAAATGCTAAAGAAGAAGATATTCAGTTGATGGGATCTCCTGTGGGTTATCCTGCTCGTGGTGTTCGCACAAACTTAACAGGTTTAATAGACACGCGTACAGGACCTGCTATAAAATGTATATCTAACTGTGTTGGTCCTTGTAATCGTGGTGTTGAAGCTAAAGAGGTTGGTTTTTGTATCGCAGATCGTTTAAGCGATGCTTACAAAGGTAATTTAGAACTTGGACTTTTCTTCTCTGGTACAAATGGGTATCGTTTAAATGAGCTTATTTCAGTAAAAGAGTTGATGAATAAACTAACCCAAGGCGAATAAATTTGTTTCGCCTCTTTATAGTTTTCTTCTTGCATGTAAGCCTTCTTTTTGCTGCAAATAATAGTGAAATTTTAAAACGCGCAGACAAACTTACTAAAAGTCCTTCTAAAACGAAAATCTTTAGAGCCTATAATGACTATAAGAATGTCTATTCGCGTTCAGTTATGCACTCTAATCTTGATGAGCGTAAAAGTGCACTTCATGGAATTATTATTTCTGGAAAAAAACTTCATATAGATGTCGAAAAATATCAAAAAGAGTTGAGCTCCTTAAAAAAATCATCCAAAAAGAGAAAAAAAACAGCTCTAAAGATGAAAAATATAAAAAAAACTTCCTCTTCAAAAAAAATAAAAGTTATACACTATACAAGCCTTAAGCAAGCTAGGTGGGATGATGGAACCCTGATTTTGGATTTTGATAGGAAGTTACTTAAAACGGATGTAAATTATTTTAAACTTATTGATAAGAAGAGAAGTAGTTTTCGTTATATCTTTGACATTCATGCAGTGAAAAATAAAAATATAAAGCTTCGGCATACAAAGTTAAAAAGTATTCGTATCTCCCAATATAAACATAATATTGTCCGTCTTGTTTTTGAAAGTAAAAGAAAATTGAATTTACGATTTAAATTAGAAGGGAAGCATCTATATATTTTCTTGCATCTTGGAAGTTCTGCTCCTCTTGAATCACAGGCAAAATATAAGCTGAAGACGAAAGCAAAAAAGAGAGTTGTTGTGATAGATCCTGGGCATGGTGGCAAAGATAATGGTGCAACAGGATATAAAAATTGCAGAGAAAAAAATATTGTTTTGCAGGTTGCACAAGCTGTTACTAAGCAGTTGCGTAAACGAGGTATCACTGTCTATTTAACACGAACTCAAGATAAGTTTATTAAACTTCGTAATCGTACAAAATATGCAAATAAGAAAAAAGCAGATATTTTCATCTCTATTCATGCAAACTCTGTACCTAAAAAAAATGCTTTAAAAGCGAAAGGTTTGGAAACTTATTTTCTTTCACGTTCTCGTAGTAGTCGTGCAACACGAGTTGCTGCTGTTGAAAACTCTAAAGAGATTGAAGATATGAACTATTTTGGAAAAAATAATTTACTCAATTTTATGAATAGAGAAAAGATTATCGCTTCAAATAAACTCGCTATTGATATGCAAAAAGGAATGCTTTCTAGCCTTCGTAAACATTATAAAGATGTTAAAGATAATGGAGTCAGAGAAGGACCTTTTTGGGTGCTTGTGGGGGCTCAAATGCCAGCAGTTTTACTAGAGATTGGATTTGTATCAAATCCTATTGAGGCTTCTCGAATGCTTACTAAAAAGTACCAAAAATATTTAGCAAAAGGTATTGCTGAGGGGATAGAGCGCTATTTTATTAAGAACCCCTAGCCCTTACATGTAAGAGTGTTACTGTAAGGCTTTGTTTTTATGATTTAGGCTCTAATTCACCAGCGATAGACTCTTGTTTATCAATAATATTTTGTATCTGCTCTTTTACTTTGTCGTAACGAAACTGCTCTTTAAAACCCTGAATTCTTCCACCAGCAGCATTGGGGTGTCCGCCTCCATTTGCCCACTCTTTGGATATCAATGCAACATTCACTTTATTATTGGCTCTAAAGCTCATGGTTCCACGAGGACCTATATCTAAAATAAAATCATACTCAGGATAAGTAGTTAAAAAACCATTGCCTATAATGGAAGTATTGCCTATTGCGTAACTTAAAAACCCTTTGTAGTCTTTATAGTAGATAGTCATCTCTTTGCGTTTTTCTCCTAGTAGAGCTACGATATGTTTTGTAGAAAGATTATCAAGTGTGTCATCATTGTTCTCTTTGAAAAATGCTTTTTTCATAAGATGAATTTTTTCATCAAGGATGATATTGGCATTGTCTGCTGCTAGCATCTGCGCTGCTTGGGCTAAAAGTGAAAGCTTATAATGGCGGTCTTCATTTGCAAATATTACACGGCTGAGTTCTCGTGTTTCGTTGATAAGACGCATACAAACTTTACCATATTCAAAATTATCATGCTCATCTTGCAACCATAAATCAACAGCATTGACGACATCTACATACGCTTGCATCCATGAAGGTTCAGAAAATTCAAAATACTCTTTTGCATATTCATAAGTAATTTTTGTAGCACTTCTCTCAGTATCAAGATAGTACCACTCGTATTGGCGAGCCGTTTTTTCACCACTTCCGTGATGATCAAGCAGAGTTATCGTAATATTTCGTCCTGCGTCATTGAGCTTTTTAACTCTTAAGTCAAGTGTCTTAGCTTCATCAGGATAGAGGTTTAAGTCTGTGATTAAAATAGTAGCATCATCTTTAGACTGCTCTATAATCTCTAAAATCTGATTTAATCGTTCAATAACTTCAGCTCCATAGTTTGCATTATAAGAGTAGATAGTATAAGGGGTAGATTTCATAATAAGTTGACAGCTGTAGCCATCAAGATCGATATGAGATAAATGGTGAATTGTTTTCAATATTTTCCTTTTTACAATTTAAACAATAGATGAGCAAAGCCCATCTATTTACGTTAACACTAGGTTCCCCTCAGCAGGGAGCTCACGTGCAGTGAACCGCACTTGAGATCTCACTTTTTACATGTAAGATTATTCAATACTAATTGAACCTAAAACTTCAAATTTAGCAGTAGTGTCAATCTCTGCGTGAGAGAGTGTCACTACATCAAGACTAAAACGCTCATAAATTTCAGCGAGTGGACGACGCAACTGTGGATCTACGATAATGATGATAGGGGAGACTCCTTTTTGTAAAAGCTCTGTAGCCTTTTCGCTTGTGGCTTGGATGAGTTGATTTATCTCACCAACATTGAGTAAAAGGTTACGAATGCCATCTTGTTCTTGGGATTTATCAAGCATTTTTTGTTCACTTGCTGTATCAAAGGT
>CAMZLS010000128.1 GCA_947311765.1 uncultured Helicobacteraceae bacterium | reverse complement strand
TATTTTTTTCTGCTAATTGGCTAAGAAGAAGTGATTTGTCATTGCGCTCTTGGATTGAGCGTTGCTCTAAGTTGGCAAGATTTGTAACATCTTCAAGCAATATTATCAATGTTTCGCGAGGACGGCCTTGATGCACGCGAATATTTATATAATAATTTGGTTCTTTAGAGACATACGGTAAGAGAAAGGACTCCTTTCTTCCCTCAAAAAGCTCTTCAAACTCCTTTTGCATACCAATAAATTCAGGCAAAACATCAAATATATCAGCCTCTTCACGATGAAGATACCCTTTGGCACAATAGTGAGTTACTTTATCAGAAAATTCAACAACCTGATACTCTCTATCTATAACAAAATACTCATAAAGATGGTTGGCATAGATGGCATCTAAAACTTCTCCAAGGTGCATTATTGACTCATTATTAAATTATTTAATTCTTGAAAAAGTGCTGTTACACCCTCAGAACTTTTAGCCGAAGTGAGTGTAACAAATTTTATATCACTAAACTTTTTTTGTAGAGAAGCCAAAATCTCTTCTGCTTCATCTCTTGGGAGCAAATCGCTTTTGTTTAAGGCGATAACAACTGCTGTTTTATCAGATACACTACGCACTAAATCTATATGTTCTTTTATATTTTCCATACTAGATTCTCTTGTGATATCAGCAACAACAATACTACCGTGTGTGCCTAGTAGGTAACTAGCGTTGAGCATCTTACTCTCAGTTGCACCCTCAACATCCCAGATAATATTTTGAATCTCATTTTCATCAAGAGTGATATTTTTACGAGATATTTTTACGCCTATGGTGCTGAGATACTTATCGCTAAATTGATTATCTACAAAACGGCGTATAAGACTCGTCTTGCCTGTAGAGAAATCTCCAATTAAGATAATTTTTTTACTTGTCATCTATCTCACTCCAGACAAATCTTGAAATTCTAGCTTTGCTAGCATCCATAGAGGCGTTAAAATCTGCTGGCGGGGCATTAACACCCCGGTAAGTAATAAAGGCTTCATCAACCCCCTTTTTTACAAGATACTCTTGAGCGTTTTTTGCACGTTTTAGAGCGTAATTTATATTTGATTTAAGAGTGCCGATACCATCAGTGTAGCCTATCACAGTTAATAGATAGCCTTGATATTGTTTCTGAATATCTTTAAGCTTATAATCAACAATAAGCCGATCAAGCATCTCTTTTTGCGCCCTGCTTAAATCCGTTTGCGCTGCATCATAAGACAATCTTTGTGAAATCGCTTTTGGTCTTACATGTAAAGAAGAGATGACTTTTTGCACACCTTCTATTTCTGAAAAACTTTTTATAATCTCTTGCAACTTTGGTGTGTTTGAAACCGTACCATTTATAAGCATAATACCATTATCAAACTGTGAGATTAATTGAACATCTTCTTGGGCATTATATACCTTATCAAGCAAAGTGCGTTTTGCTTCAATCTCCTCTGGCGTATGCAAACCTGTAGTTAAAACGATATCATTTCGCACACTTACATGTAAGCTTTTCTTGTCAATCAAATTCTCAGCTAAACTTTTAAGTCGCGCATTAGGAAGTATGCCTGATAAAATTACTTCACTCCCAACAACATCGGCATTAATACGATAAAGATTAAGCTCTGGTGTATAATAAAACTTATTCTTAATCAATTTTTCTTTATACTCTTGCTGATAGTTACCATAATACACATATGCTAAGCCAAAAACAATAAAAAGGGGCACTAAAATGATTAATAACGAAGTCTCTTTTGGTTTTGAGGCATTGCTCGTTTTATCAATATAAAAAAGTTGCTTTAAACGCGCGCCGATAGATTCATAATTAAGATGGGATTTATCACCATTAAAATCCTTAAAATCATCGCCATAGCGCTCCACTAAACTACTCAGCGCTGCAGTGATATCCTCTTGCATTTTAGAGCGAATCTCGCCACGCACAACAACTGCGAGATAGCAAGACCCAGCAACTTCAAGATAAATTTTTGAATCCCCATACTCTATGGTATTGAGCTCAAAGACATCATCACTTTTGGCAACCCACTCATTGACAAAACTTCTAATCGCGCTAAGCATTGCACTTACCATCTCTGCTTCATGCACACCATCTTCTTCTCTGCTTCCCTCCCACATTATCAAACCTGAGGCTGTATGGATTAGAAAGATTGTCTCGATTGAGCCAAATTGTGACTCTTGCAAAAGAAGTTCACTCTCGCTTACACCTTTTACTCGTGCTAAAACCTTGCGTTTTATTGCATCTGCTGAGAGGTTGTTTTGCACCTTGGTATTGATCTCATCGAGCATCTCTTTCAGTGCGCTAGAGACGAATTTTGCAATCATGTTACCCATAACAGGATAGAGTGCATTGACGATAGTATCCTTTTGAGTTTTCACCTGTTCTGTGATAGCATCACCCATAATAGGTGCCATTATTTTTGAGATCTCATCAGAGGAGTTCGCGATAGCCTCTTTAAGAAGTTCCCCGATAACAGGTGACAATCTCTGAATAATAAGATCGGGGTCTTGCGTCTCTTTTAGCAGAGTTTCAAGCTCAGAGCGTAGCTGTTTTAGCTCTTGGGACTCTTCATTAAAGAGAAGCTTTTTTAATGATTCGTAATCATTCATTAAGTACGGTTTCTACTCAGTCTCTTGTGGTTCTTGAAGTTCTTCGTTAGGGTCGATACCCTTTACGCGCATTGCAAAATCAAGTAAAATTTCTGACATCTCATTTTTAGACATTTTATCCGCTTCAAGAGTAGAAACTTCGCTATTTAAAGATGCTTGGATTAAGTTTTGCACACGAGTAATCTCATTTTGCAAGTTATTTTTGTTTTGTTGTTGTTCTTGACGAAGTGAATTTATCTGGCTCTCTATCTCTTCTTGAACAGTTTCTAGACTTCTATTGACTCTTTTTTCTTCTCGTAACATCTGTTCTTTGATATCACTGCTGCTCTCTTGGGAAGCAGTACTGACATTTTTGATTTTTTGCTCAAGAATCTCCTGAGCAGAGCGTAAATCTTGTTGCATAGACTCTTTCATAGAGCGCATCTGTTCTTGCATTTCACGATTGCTTTTTTCTAAAAGTTCTTGAATCTGAGAAATCTCTGTTTTAAATTCGCGTGATTGTGAACCAAAAATTAGTTCGCGTATCTGATCTATATTGTCCGCTTTTTCTTCTACTTTTTTACTCATTATCTATTCCTGAATAATTTTTTTAATTATATCACAAAAATCTAATTTCATCGATTTCCAAGCTCCTGCATTACTGTGACTCTTTTTGTCGCATCAAGGCGTTTGCACGCACTCTCAAAAGCGAGTGGCTCACCAATAATATAGCACCTCTTTTTCGCCCTTGTGATAGCGGTGTAAAGAAGCTTTGTATTGTGCATAATATAGTGTGCAAAACTCATAGGAATAACAACTGTATCATACTCCATACCCTGCACCTTATGAATTGTGAGCGCATAAGAGAGTGAAAGATGTGAGCGCACCTGCTCTTTTTCATAGCGCACTACCACCTCCTCATTGGGGTAGAAGATGTACAACTGCTCCTCATCGCTATCTACTCGAAATAATAAGCCTATCATACCGTTAAATATCCGTCTCTCTTGCGCTTGTAAACCCTCTTTAAAATCTTCCATACTGTACGAGGGCATATTTTCATTTTTTATATGCACAACCTTATCCCATAGACGATAGCCTACTCCATTGCGCTCAAAATATGTCTCTTGGGAGGGGTTAAAATACTCTTGTAAAATTTTATTGAGATTATCAACACCTAAAAGTCCTCCACGCATAGGGGTGATTACTTGAAAAAAGTTCAGATACTCTCGAATTTTCTTCTCTTTGAGCAGCTTTCTAGCCTCTGGAATTATCTCTAAAGTCTGTGTCGCAATGTGTGCGAGTATGGATTGTGAGTGATTTTCACGAAGCTGGGCTAACTCTTGAGCATTCAGAGTATTTTTCAAGGCGTAGTAGTTATCAATACTCACATCAATAAAATGAAAATCCTCATACTCCCCTCTATACTGAGGTACAATGCCCTCACGAATATTATTGGCAATCATCGCAATAGCCTGCTCTTGGCTTTGACGAAATATCTTGGTCAATTTTACAATGGATGTGAGCTTTAGACTCAAAATATCTGCTAAAACATTGCCTGCCCCAATAGGAGGTAGTTGCGCATCATCACCTACAATAATCACAACCGCACTTGAGTCAATCTTTGCCATCAATCGCCCAAAGAGCATAGAGTTTATCATAGACGCTTCATCGATAAGTACAACCTTATAGGGCATCTTATCACGCTCTTCATACTTAACAAGCAGGCTTTGAATCGTAGCACTCTCATAGCCACTTCTCTCACCAATACGCTGAGAAGCTATCCCGCTCAAAGCACAGGTGATAATCTCTTTTTCATGATAGCGGCGATTAAGAAGATTGAGAATTGATTTAGCGGTGGTGCTTTTTCCTGTTCCTGCATATCCAACAAGGCAGAACAGGCTTACACCTGAGTTTATCACCTCTAAAGCCTCACGCTGTTGCTCGCCTAAAAGAAATTCTGAATCTTTTAAAAAAGCATCTAAATCTTTCGCAATAACACCATGGTTTTCTTTCGATCTTTTTGTAAAGTTTTCAAATAAAAAGAGCTCTACCTCATAGAGTCTATCGGGCGCAAGAAGATGCGAGGGAAACTCTTTGATACTGTGTTCATTGAGTCGCTCTAGCAAAACACTCTCATAGAGCTCATTTTCACCATAAAACTCCAAGGCTTCATCCATCTTTGAAAAGAGTGTATCTTTCATTACCGCACTATTACCCTCTTGGTCGCATAGCTGATTGAGTAGTGAATCCATAGCTGCACTTACGCGTCTTGATGAGCGTAATTCTACTCCCATTTTCAAAGCAATCTCATCGGCTTTTTTAAAACCTATGCCATTGATAGAGGTAAGGATATAAGGGTTTTGTTTAATCTTTTTTTGAGGCTCTTTCACATCTTTAAGTGCATTGGCTATCGTTGTAAGGAGTGTTGGCGTTATGCCAAAAGGAGTTAAAAATTCACCCAAAGCACGAAGAGAGCGAAACTTTTTCCAACTCTCTTGGATACTTTTAAGGCGTTTTTCTTTGATACCTTTGTTCTCTAAAAGCTTCTCAATGTCATTATCAAGGATATGGATAAGCCCAGCCTCTCCATACTTCTCTATCATATCAGCAGTAAGCTTTTTACTAAAACCTTTGATAACACGGTTAAGAAAAAAGAAGAGCTCATTTTGGTTTACATGTAAGGATTCAAACTTAAAGCTTTTGCCATACTTAGGGTGCTCAACATACTCACCCTTAAGTGTAATCGCCGCATCTTTTAGATGAGAAACATCACTCTCATAATATGTTCCACTAATCTTCTCTTTGGATTTTAAAACAGCTATAAAAAAGCCATCATCTTCAAAAAGTACATGCTCTATCTGTCCAATAAGAGTCTGCATCACCCTTAGGCTTTCACACGCTCCAAGCGTTCTGCCTCTTGTGCCTTGTAGAGCTCTGCGCATCCACGAGAGAGTTCACGAATTTTTAAGATGTAGTTTGCTCTTTCGGTTTGTGAGATGGCTTTTCTTGCATCTAATGTATTAAAAGTGTTTGATGCTAGCATACATAAATCATAAGCAGGTAGTGGTAGACCTGCATCTAAAGCGTGTTTGCACTCTAGTGATTTTGCTTCAAAGTCTGCAAAAAGCATCGTTGTATCGGCTACTTCAAAGTTATATTTTGAAAACTCTATCTCGCTCTCTTTGTGAATATCTCGGTAGTAAGTTTTTCCATGCTCATTCTGATTCCACACGATATCAAAAATCGAATCAACACCTTGAAGATACATAGCCAAACGCTCTGTTCCGTAAGTAATCTCAACTGCCACAGGGTCACAAGCGATACCGCCAACTTGTTGGAAATAGGTAAACTGTGTCACTTCCATGCCATTGAGCCACACTTCCCAGCCAAGACCCCATGCACCAAGCGTTGGAGATTCCCAGTTATCTTCCACAAAGCGGATATCATGCTCTTGAAGATTAAGCCCTAGATACTCTAAACTTTTCAGATAAAGCTCTTGGATATTTTCAGGAGAGGGTTTAATAAGCGCTTGAAACTGGTAGTAGCTCCCCAAACGGTTCGGGTTTTCCCCATAACGCCCATCTGTTGGACGGCGTGAAGGGGCAACATAAGCCACTGACCACGGCTGTGAGTCGAGTGAGCGTAAGAAAGTGGCTGGATGGAAGGTTCCTGCACCTGCTGGGATATCATAAGGCTGTACTATATTGCACCCTTGTTCTTTCCAAAACATCTGAAGTTTAAGGAGTAAGTCACTAAAAGTTATCATAAATTCATCTTTACATGTAAGTATTTTCGACATTATACCAAATACATTTTTTATACACTCTAATGCGATACAATACTTGCATGAAAACTTGGATATTATTTTTATTTGCCCTGTTTCTACTGCAAGCTTGTGGTGAAGCACCCTCTTCCAGTGGTGATGCAAACCCTGCGCCTATGGTGACGCAGCATAGTAGAAATTTGCTTGTGGTACAGATAAGTTACAATGATATCGAGCTTACTGACACTGAGCCCTCAGTCTGGAGTCATCTCATTTTTGGAAATCAAGAGGGGCAATTAAATCACTACTACGCAGAAATTTCACAAAATCAATTTAGTTTTTTACCCGTAAATGAGACAAACGGTAACTTTAATGATGGCGTAATGAGCGTACATCTGTATAAAAATCACCCAAATCCTGGAAATAATTTTACTCTCTTGCATCCTGATTTTAAAGAGGCGCTTACGCAACTAGACAGAGATATAGATTTTTCACAATTTGATACGAACAGCAATGGGGCAATCTCTTCACAAGAACTTCTTATCGTTTTTATTGTAGCAGGCAATGAAGAAGCTTATGGTCCAAGTTCACTCCCTGGTGTCTTTGCACATCAATATAGTATCAGCAACGCAAACAATATCCCTAGACTTGATGGGGTCACTTTAATGAGTAATTCAGGTGGTGGAAATTATGCTGTTTTTGGTGAGCGACATGCCAATAACAAAAGAAATGCCACCATTGGTATCATAGCACATGAGCTCGGACACGCTGCTTTTGGGCTTCCTGATTTATATGATACGACACCCTCTGACGAGCCTGATTCTGCTGGTATTGGCTACTTCGGTCTTATGAGTGCTGGAATGTGGGGAGCAGATGGCTTCGCAAAAGCAGAAGGTTCTTCTCCTGTGCATATGTGCGCGTGGAGTAAAATTCACAATGGCTGGATAAAACCTGAACTTATCTCTGATACGCTAGCCTCGCACATAAACCTCACACAAACAGATTCAGATGGCTATAATGTTGTTAAAATTCCTATTAGTTCGCACGAATATTATCTTTTAGAAAACAGAAATAAAAGTGGTTACGACCGTGGATTATACTCTTTAGATGGTATTTTCAAAGGTGGTTTAGCACTGTGGAAAATTGATGAAAACATTATCAATTCTAAATTATTTGGCAATAAGGTCAATGCCGATAAAAACAACAAAGGAGTCGATCTCATAGAGGCTTCTCATGCCTCGCTTGACTTTTCAGTATATGAACACGGGCATGAAAAAAATCTCTTTTACCAAAGCAATATAAGCATTTATAGCGATGATTTTATCTCCATAGAATCTATCTCACCACGAAGCGAAGTTATGAGCGCAATTATCAGGAGTAAATAGTGAAATACCTACTTATAATCATCATCACACTCAGCCTTCAAGCAACCGTGACATTTACTGCGATGCGCACCTTTACCCAAAGTAATGGCTCCTCTTTTCAAGGACGACTCCAAGGTGATGCATTCATGCACTGGATAGAGGCTCAAGATGGCTCTATTTTACTTTTTAATAAAAAAAGTGGCAACTTTGAGTACGCTCTTATCAAAGATGGTGATCTCTGCCTTTCGGGAAATATCTATCTTGATACAAAATTACGGAGCTTACACCCTCACTCAATAGATAAAGAGAGTCTCAAAAAACTCTGGAATCAGCGCCATCATTAAAAAATTTCTGTATAATTTCTCTTAATGAAATATATAATAATTATCACTTTAGTTTTTTCTATTTTACACGCCACGCAAACGCAAGAGCAAAACAGCACAAAAGAGAACTCTGTCATCACCATCAAAGACACTTCAGGACTGAGCGAAAAAGAGATTTCAAATATCGCTATTAAAAGTGATCAAAAGAAACAAAGCAAACTTTACACCAATGATAGCACCTATACTTGGGAAAAATTAGCCCCTACTCCTGTAAACTTTGACTGGCTAGAGCTTAAATCAGGCGAGTGGCTTAAGGGTAAGTTCAAGGCATATCAAAACAATGTTTTAGAGTTTGATAGCGATAAGATGAAGCTTCTTAATTTTGAGTTTAAAGATGTTTTTCAACTGCGAACACATAAAATTATGACTGTAAACATTCAGATTGAAACTAATAAAAATAGCTCTAGCTTTTTTACGCTTGAAAACACAAAACTTAAAGTTTCAGGAATCATAAGACTAAACAGAAAAACAATTAGAATAATCCAAGGAGAAAACACCTTAGAATTTCCTCGCCAACAGATTATATCTATCGCCCACAATGGAGAAAAAGAGCTCAATTATTGGTCAGGAAAAGTTACTATAAACTACAACCAACAGATTGGAAATTCTGATCAATTAGATTTTACTGCTCAAACGAAAATTCAAAGACGCACAGCAACATCACGACTACACTTTACATATCTTGGAAATATTTCTAATAAAAAAAATGAAAATATTGCAAACAACCATCGATTAAAAGGGATTTACGATATTTTTATCACGCGTAAATTTTTTGCTACTGCGCTTGCCTTGGAATATTATCGCGATCCTTATCAAAATATCGCTCAAGAGACAACTACTAAGGTTGCCGCTGGTTATACAATAGCGCGAAATCCCTATATAGAGTGGGATGTTTCAGGTGGTCCCGCAAAAATCAGAACAATATATGAAACAGTCGAGGCAGGAGAAAACAAAGAGAGCAACTCGCTAGCATTGCAGTTTAACACAAGAATAGACATAGATATTACTAAAAATCTTGATAAGCTTTTGGGTTATAAAATTATATTCAAAGATATTGACCTACTTTTAGATTATCAATTTACTTTTACAGACAAAATATCTGGGAACTACAAGCACCATATGTCCACAAAATTAGAAAACGAGCTCACATCTTGGCTTGATTTGGATATCACTTTTATATGGGATTATCTTCATTCGCCAACACCTAGAGAAGATGGAAGCGTACCTCTACAAGATGATTATCAATTTTTAATAGGCTTGGGGATAGATTTTTAGCTTAAGGGCACCTCCAGATACTCTCAATATCTAGGGTTGCTAGAGGTGCTCTTTTAGCTTACAAATAATATCGCCAAGTTCTCGTCCTAAAGATGAAGCAACAACATTGCATTTGATCTTTAAAAGATAGAGCAAATCTGTGCGCGGTGAAGGAGAGAGACACTCATAGTTCCCCATTCCCTTAGTTATCACCACATCTGCACTATCAAAAAGTTCTTGCGCCTCTTTTGTAGCGCGAGAATAGACAAATCCAGGGGTATTGACTCCGCTATCAACTAAATCACAAAGTCTCTCAAAGCCTGCCTCTTTCGCCTCAAGCATGGTAACATCATTGATGATAGGATTGCCTCTTACCATATAGCTTACATGTAAGGCTGGATATAACTCTTGTAAGGTTTCGATAGCGAGATAATCAAAGATATGTTCTCCAGCATTATCACCAATATATAAAAGTGTTTTTGCCTGAGAGAGTTTTTTTCTCAAAGCTTCACTATCATCAATGGCAAAATCGGTATGAAATATCTTCGCCAACTCTTCATCTAAATCAAAACTCACCTCAGCAGCCAAATCAATCACATTGCCAGCTACCGCAATCTTTAAGAGAGCCAAAAGCTTATCTTCTGAATTATCTAGGCTTACATGTAAAGAAGGAATAAAGCTTAAAGCCTTCTGTGTAGCACTCTCTTTGAGCTCTTTGTAGAGGTCTTCTTTCTTGGCAAGTTTTGCCATATCTTCATAGACATCACTAGCAACTTCAGGAGGGGTCTGTGAAAAATCAAAATTTTGAGAAGCTTGACTTACATGTAAGACAATTTTCTCTTTTAAAAATGCGTCTGCACCGATAGCATCGCAAACGCGTTCACTCTGCCCTACAATACAAGCTATACATTCAGGTGCGATATTCAAAGACTACTCTTTTTCAGCATATTCATCAACTACTTTGCCCCACATCAGCTTATATTTACGGCGCATAAACTCTACCTCTTTTTGAGAGAGCTTGAGTTGTGTTGTAAGTGTGTCGATGGTTTTTCTATCCTCTTCATAAAGCTCTTGGAGTGAAGAGAGCGCCTCTTTTAAAAAAAGGTTTTCATTTTTAATGGATTCGATAGTCTCATCTTTGGCACCTAAAACTTTCTCATGAAGATTGATAATAGTACCAATGGTTTTTTCAACAAACTGAGAGCCTACAACTACATCAGAAGAGGCAGATAATTCTACGGAAGGGACAACAGCTTGCGTCCCTTTTGCAGGATCGATATAGATGATACCATTGTCTTTTTTACTTATAAGCTTACCCCTATCAATCAAATCTTCAATAGCAGAAATTTCAAGTCGTGTTAATTGGCTATACTCATTGATATCCATCCATACTTCACCCATTGCTCTGCCTTTACT
>CAMZLS010000127.1 GCA_947311765.1 uncultured Helicobacteraceae bacterium | reverse complement strand
TCAAGATGAGCGCTCTTTTGTCACCATCAGAGACAACGCTGGAGGTATTCCTGAGGATATTATAGGAACTATTTTTGACTTATATATGAGTACAAAAGAAGATGGTTCAGGACTTGGACTCAATATTGCCAAGGGCGTTATAGAGACAAACATGGATGGAAAGCTCTCTGTTAAAAATATAGAAAATGGAGTAGAATTTACTATTGTCGTGTAAGGTCTGTTTTTAGCTATACTCACACATCCCTTTGTTGGTGCGCTGGGCATTGTTCTCTATATGTAAAAAGGTGCAAGAGCCGTATGCGGGAATGTTTTTTTCACATAATGTCCTTTTTCTTTTTTTAGAAGCATCAAATTTTTCTGAAACAAGTAAAATAATCTGCTTATTCGCACTCATAATGGTGGATAAAAGGATAAATAGAGAAATTAACTGAAACATTTTGCTTACTTTATATTGATTTAAAGATTAGTATATTAGCATATAGGTGCACAAAGGGGTAGACAATGAGTATTAAGATTCGTAAAGCTGAACAAAAAGATAGTGCTTTAGTAGCATGGGCTATGCTTAAGAGTTCGCGTACTGGAAAAAAGCTAGGACTTTTTGATATTGTATTTCAAAGCAATGATGATAAACTCTTGCTAGAAAAACTCACCATTCTTTCTCAAACTAAAACAAAATCATACTGCCATTTTAGTAATTTTTTAGTAGCCGTAGAAGACGGGAAAGATATAGGCGTTTTATGTGGCTATGAGCCTCGCATTGCTACGCATGAGGTTTTATCAAAGGCACTGATGGAGCTTGGTGTTGATGAGAGTTACAAAGATAGAATTTCGGCATATTTTCTCTGTTTTCCTGAAGTAGGGCGTCAGACGTGGGTTTTAGATTTTATGGAAGTTAAAGAAGATGCTAATGAATTTAGCGTTTTAAAAGAGTTAATCCAAAAAAGTCTGCTCAACGCCCGTTTAAAAGGCTATAGAAATGTACAAACTATTATAGAAATTGGCTCTGCTGATACGCAGCTTGTTTATAAAAAACTAGGCTTTGATATTTTACAAGAGAAGCAATGCGAAGACTATTTTAAAACATTTGGACGTCTTGGTATTGTACGCCTAGGAATGCATCTTTAAGCTTTGTATCCTTCTGTGTTCTTGAAGCTGTGTTCGTGTATTGCAACAAGTCTATTGTAAAATCAAAAAATATGTGTCATCTGGTGTATTTATAGTAGTTAAGTTGCAAAATTTATGATTTGTATTTGTTTTAATCCATATTTTATACTTAAGATTGTTATAATTTCGTAATCAAAGCATTTGCATGTAAAATGTAGATGAAATCAAACAAAAAGCATGATTATGATCTTAAATGAGCTTGAAGCAATTGGCATTAAAAATAGTAGTGAAATTTTTCACAATCTTGATTACGCAGAGTTAATCGAGCATGAACTGAAAAATGGTGAAGTTAAGCAGACGAAGACAGGTGCAACAACAGTTGATACAGGTATCTTTACGGGTCGTAGTCCAAAGGATAAATATTTTGTTGAGCAAGACCCTTCAAAAAAATATATCGCTTGGGGTGATGTGAATAAACCAGTTTCAAAAGAGATTTTCGAGGAACTCTTGTTGCTGACTAAAAATCAACTGAGTGAAAAAAGTCTTTATGTCACAGATGTTTTTTGTGGCTCAAGCAAGGCGAGTAAGCGTTCAGTACGCTTTGTAACAGAACTAGCATGGCAATCACACTTTGTAAAAAATATGTTTATTCGCCCTACGGCAGGAGAGTTGGCAAAGTTTAAGCCTGAGTTTACAGTCTTAAATGCTTGTAAGGTTGTGAATGATAAATGGAAGGAGCATGGTCTAAACTCTGAAGTATTTGTAATGTTTGATGTAGAAGAGAATATCGCAATTATTGGTGGAACTTACTATGGTGGCGAGATGAAAAAAGGAATTTTTTCAATGATGAACTACTGGTTACCACTCGAGGGTAAGATGGCAATGCACTGTTCGGCAAATGTTGGTAAGGATGGCGATACTGCACTCTTTTTTGGCTTAAGCGGAACAGGAAAAACGACGCTTTCAACAGATCCAAATCGTGCCTTAATCGGTGATGATGAGCATGGTTGGGATGATGATGGTGTCTTTAACTTCGAGGGTGGATGTTATGCAAAAGTTATCAACCTTGATGGCAAAAGCGAACCTGAAATTTATGGTGCGATTAAAACAGACGCACTTTTAGAAAATGTTGTCACTTATGGCGAGGGTGAAGTAGATTATGAAGATGACTCTAAAACAGAAAATACTCGTGTCTCTTATCCGATAGAGCATATACAAAACCATGTAGAGTCACTCCAAGCCGGACATCCTAAAAATATCATCTTTTTAAGTGCAGATGCTTTTGGTGTTTTACCTCCAGTAAGCAAGTTGAGTAAAGAGCAGGCAATGTACTACTTCTTAAGTGGCTATACCGCAAAAGTAGCAGGAACAGAGCGTGGTGTAACTGAACCAGTAGCAACATTTAGTGCATGTTTTGGTGAAGCATTTTTACCACTACATCCAACAGAGTATGCAAAACTTCTTGGAGAAAAGATTGATAAATATGGTGTAAATGTTTATCTTGTAAATACAGGCTGGACAGGTGGTGGCTACGGTGTTGGTAAACGCATGAGCATCAAAGATACGCGCACTTGTATCAACTCTATCTTAGATGGTAGTATTAATGAGAGTGAATTTAGAGTTACAAATACTTTTAGATTAAGCGTACCTAACACTTTAGCAGATTTAAGTACAAGTGTTCTTTTCCCACGCGAAGCATGGCCAAATGATGCAGAGTTTATAGAGACGCGTGACCGTTTAGCGCAGATGTTTATCGATAACTTTAAAAAGTATCAGACAGAAGATAGTGAGTTTGATTTCTCAGAAGCAGGACCGAAGATAGGAAGTTAGTCTCTTACATGTAAGGTTTGTAACCACAGGGGTTACAAGCTTTTTTATGCTCTTTTTTTGGTAGTTGATGCCATATACCACCAAATCAAACCCCCAAAACTTAACAAAATAACAGGCGCAAGATAAGGTTTATCCGCAACTGCCTCATACGCACTCATAAGCGATTTTCCAGATATATAACTTCCATACCCAACAACAACTGCCCAGATAGCTGAGGCAAAAAAATTCAAGAGAGTAAAGCGTTTTAAATCATACTTTGTTAAGCCGATAGCTAAAGGGATAAGTGTCTTTATTCCATACACATATTTTTGAATAAAGATAACCCATGAGCCATATTTTTTCATTAAGACGTGAGAGAGGGCAAGTTTTCGGCGATGTTTATGCAAGTAGGTCATAATATCACTCTTTTGGTAACGCGACATATAAAAAAGTAACATATCCCCTATAAAATTTGCCACAAAAGCGATAGCGATAGAGCTAGAGATATCCATCTTTCCAGCGTAAGAGAGTACCCCTGCCGCCAAAATCCCTACGAAGCCACCCCCAAGAGAGTACAAAAAAAGTCCAATATAGCCATAGGTGCTCAAAGAGCTAAACATATCTTCCAAAAAAATCCTTTATTTATGATATAATGCTGACTTGGATGAAAAAACTTTGTTGGATAACGAAGCTGTAAGGTCGATGAGTCGCTCTCATTGACCTTTTTTTTTGCCTTGTGCAAATCAGTTTCAAATCCAACAAGGGAGGCGACTTATGTCGAAGCTATTTTTCATCCTAATTCTTTTTTGCATATTTGCAATAAGACTCAATTAGCTAAACTGGTGAGATTTTCTCACCAGCCTCCCTACAACTGTTTTATCTTCATAATCTCATCACGAAGTCGTGCCGCTTCTTCAAACTCCAAAGCTTTTGCTGCCTCTTTCATTTTGCGATTGAGCTCAAGGAGTAGTTTTTTCCGTTCTGCTTTTGGAAGTTTCTCTACTTTTTTGTGTTTGTTGTAGAGCTCTGCGTCATCGTCATTCTTAAGATTTTCATCGAGTGAGCGTGAAGTTGTGCGTGGAATAATACCGTGTTTTTTATTGTAAGCGTCTTGAATTTCACGGCGAGAATTGGTTTTGTCTATAGCTCTTTGCATGGAGCCTGTTATTTTATTGGCGTATAAGATTACTCGACCATTAACATTTCTAGCCCCACGCCCTATGGTCTGCACAAGAGCAGTCTCAGAGCGTAAAAATCCCTCTTTATCAGCATCTAAAATCGCAATTAAACTCACCTCAGGCAGATCTAAACCTTCACGAAGTAGATTTATCCCGATAAGTACATCAAACTCACCCAAACGAAGCCCTCGGATAATCTGATTTCTCTCAATCACATCAATATCAGAGTGCATATACTGTACTTTTATTCCCAAATCTGCAAGATATTTTGTTAAAGCTTCTGCCATTTTTTTGGTTAAAACGGTGATAAGAACACGGAAGCCATCTGCTACGGTTTTTTTAATCTCATCATGAATATCTTCGACTTGATTGTCTGAAGTTTTGATGGTGATTTGGGGGTCAAGTAGTCCTGTTGGGCGGATGATTTGATCTGCTTTGACGCTAGATAATTCTAATTCATACTCTGAGGGTGTGGCAGAGACAAAGAGATAGTGCGGTGCTTTATTGATAAACTCATCAGCTTTTAAAGGGCGGTTATCTAAGGCACTTGGAAGACGAAAACCGTAATCTACAAGTACCTCCTTACGACTTCTATCGCCTGCATACATCCCACGAAACTGAGGCAGACTGACATGTGATTCATCTACGATGATAAGATATTTATCATGCTTGAGCTCAAAATAATCAAGCAGAGTATAGGGCGCTTCCCCAGGCTTTTTATCAGTCAAATGACGAGAATAGTTTTCAATCCCCTTGCACATCCCCGTAGCCTGCAACATCTCCAAGTCAAATTCACAACGCTGTTTTATTCTTTGCGCTTCCACAAGCTTATCATTGCTCAGCAGATAATCAAGCCGTTCATCTAGCTCATCTTCTATCCGCTTCATTGCAATGGCGAGTTTGTCTTGAGAGACACTAAATTGACTTGTTGCGTAGATGGTGACTTTTCTCTTATCTTCTATGCGTCTGTTTGGAATAACTTCAAAATGATAGATATTATCAACTTCATCTCCAAAAAACTCTATGCGAATCGCCTCATCTTCCATATAGGGAGGAAAGATATCTATCACATCCCCATTCACCCGAATACACCCACTATCAAAATAGCTATCATTGCGAGTATAGCCCATCTCCACAAGCCGAAGAAGGAGTTTTTTCTGATTTATCTCATCACCTACTTCAATAACCTGCACCATCCTCTCGTACTCCTCTGGATCACCAAGCCCATAGTTCGCAGAGACCGAAGCGATAACGATAACATCATCATAACTTAACAGATTTGCCGTAGCAGAGAGTCTCAGTCTCTCTAGCTCTTCATTAATAGAGCTATCTTTTTCTATAAAAAGGTCTTGACGGGGAATATACGCCTCAGGCTGATAGTAGTCATAGTAGGAGATAAAATACTCCACATGATTATGAGGAAAAAAAGATCTAAATTCGCTATAAAGTTGTGCGGCAAGGGTTTTATTGTGCGTCATAATGATGGTTGGCATACCTACATTCTCTATAACGCGCGCCATAGTGTGTGTTTTTCCGCTTCCAGTCACACCTTCTAAGGTTTGGTAACGATTTTCATCAAGTATGCTTTTGCTAAGAGTCTTAATAGCCTTAGGTTGATCACCCGCTGGCTGGTAGGGAGATTCTACTTTGAATTTTGCTTTTTTTTTCATTAATACACTACTCTTTTTATCCAATAGTCAGGTTTTCTGTGTTGATGTGCTATTGCTAATATTAAAACCATATTTTCTTGAATAGAGTAGTAGATGCTGTAGGGAAATTTATGCATAATGCACCTTCTCACTTGGGACCTCACTTCAATATATGCCATAGGAAAAATAGACATACGTTTTATGGTAGATTGTGCTTCATTTTTATATCTATTTCCAAGACCATCAACTTGTAAATTATAATACTTCACTGCATCATCAAGTTCAGATTTTGCAATTAGTAAAAATTCGACTCTCATTAGTCAAAAACTTCCTCAAAAGCGATGGTGTTTATCTTGCCATTTTTATATGTCTGAAGTCTTTTTTCTGATTCTTCTTCCCAAACAGTATCAAGTTTTTCATCTGGTTCGTCCAAACTTTTTAAAAGGGCATCAACAACTAAAAATTTATCTTGAGGAGTGAGCTGAAGGGCTTCTTCAATTATTTGCAAATTACTCATTTAGTAGCTCCTGTTAGTTATTTGTAAGATTATAGCCAAATAATTAAAAAGTGTTTGACAATTTTCATTCAATTTGACTTAAGCATTCTCAAATAGAGACCCTTACATGTAAGAATTATGCTAAAATTATAGCCAAGATAATAAAAGGAGATTTTTATGCAAGAGCAAAATGTTTTAGATAAGCTAAGTGACAGAGTCAATCAGGTGGTACAGAGATATAATGATATCAGAGGGGAAGTTGAGCATCTACGCAATGAAAACGGTGGAAAACAGGCTGAAATAGAGAGACTTCGTGAAGAGATAGCGATGAAAGATTTGGAAATTGAAGAGATAGTATCTAAAATCGAGAGTATTTTAGGGTAAAATTATGCAAGGACTTAAAAAAGCAGGTGAAGCACTTTTTGCATTTGCAAATATTGTGACTGCACTTGTATTTTTAAAATCATTTTGGCTTACAAGTAATCAAAATGATTTATTTGGTGGTATAATATTTTGGTTAGGGACATATGCAGTAGCCATTGTACTTATAAATTATGCACAGGGAAAACAAAACAATGAGTAATTTTGGAATTATTTTAACTATAATTGGAATTATTAATATAATTGGTGCTTATATTTTATATATCAAAACACCTAAAACAAACAGACATCACTAGTGCCAAAAAAAATAAACCTCACCGTAAACGCTAAGCGTTACGATATCGATATTGATGAAGCATTTGCCCCTTTTTT
>CAMZLS010000126.1 GCA_947311765.1 uncultured Helicobacteraceae bacterium | reverse complement strand
TGGTTGTCTCCATTGGTGAGCTATCATACTGATCATCTCTCCCATCTGAGCGAGTTTTGACTGTTGGAGCATCGCTTGGTCTTTTTGGCGGTTTTTTTCTAGTTCTCGCTCTACACGCAACTCCAAATCTATACTCTGCGTTATATCTATACGAACCTCAGCGTAGCCACTCAAAACACCCTTGTCATTATAGGTAGGTTCTATAGTTGCATAGACCCAATATGATTTTCCATCTTTAGCGCGGTTTTGGATACGTCCTGCCCAAATATTTCCAGCTTGTATCGTTTTCCACAACTCCCTAAATGTTTCTCTCGGTACATCTGGATGTCTTACTATGTTGTGATTCTTCCCTATAAGTTCCTCTTTTGTATAGCCTGATATATCACAAAAAGCCTCACTAACATAGGTAATCCTACCTCTTGTATCTGTTGTGGAGTTGATAACGTATTTTTCAATAAGCATACGCTTTTTTCTCTCCCCTTGAAACTCTAGTAGAAGTGTGCGTAAAATAAAAAACAGTACTACTAGTGAGATAATATCAGAAAAAAGATAAAATATTAAAGTAGATTTTGTGTTATTATATGATAATTTTACACTGATCTTGATTGTACGCATCAGATAGGCACTATAATTTTTCAATCTATCTATCTTTGATGTCGCTGTCTTTAGCCACTTAGAGGGGCTTACATGTAAGCTTTTATACTCACGAGCCTCTATGATACTCTTTCTCATTGCATCCACATCTTGAAAACTCTCACTCTCTGTGAGAAGATTGTATTTATCCAAACCTTCGCTATCTGTAAAGCTTAAAAACTTTTTTATATAGATATCTTGCATGGCGATAAGCTTTATAAAAACAACTCGCTCCCTCTCAAATATCTCCTGATTAGAGAGCAGTGCCGTCCCAACTGCGCGCTCTCTTCCTGCACTCTCTTTGGCAAATAAAAAGTTACTATACGCCAAAATCTCTTTAGTCACCTCTGGTATCGCTGAAAGTGTCGCTATTGTATGAATACTATTGAGATACTTATCAGTGATAGATGAATATGCGGAGATATTCTCTTGAACACTCAAGGAGAGTGTATCCACCTTATCTCGTAACGAGCTTAAATCTTCTCTTGTATCTCTTTGCAGTGCCAAGAGTGCCCTATCTGTAAGCTTTCTCTGCTCTTGAAGCTCTTGTGAAAAAATTTTCGCACTACTTGCTATGTATCCAGAAGAGATACCTCTCTCTTTTTGCAACTCATGAATAGCCTTCGTCAAAGTATCTGCTTGGTTTAGCTTTTTTTGTATATGTCTCAATGCAGTTAATTTTTGATACGCATCTGTAAGTAAAGATGAAAATATAACAACTACAGCAAAACTAATAATTAAGGCTATAACAACTGCTATTTTTTTACTCATCTATTGCTCCGCTGATTTGGATAACAAAACAGGCGCCCTCTTGAGTATTTTTAAAATAAAATAGCCCTTTACAGTGCTCCTGAATAATAATTTTAGACATATACAGACCCAAGCCTGTTCCATCTTTTTTTGTCTTTGTTGAGAAGTATGGTTCAAAGATCTTCTCTTGTATCTCTTGAGAAATTCCACCTGCATTATCACTTATCTCTAAGATAGCTGTGGTGTTTTTCTTGTACATTTTTATTTTGATGTAAGGATTGTCTATCTTCTGCTCCAAAAGAGCATCTTCTGCATTTTTCAGAAGGTTTAATACCGCCTGTTTGAGCTCATTTAGATAGGTATTAAGCCTGCACTCATCCTCAAACTCTTCGACAATTTCTATATTTTTTGTCTCAATAGAGACTCCGATGATTTTAAGCACACTCCCTACAATCTCTTGAAAACTTGTCTCTTTTTTCTCTTTTTTCGGTCGAAAAAACTCTCGAAAATCATCTATCGTTTCACTAAGATGTTTGGAGTGATCTGTGATGTCACTACTAAACTTTAGGGTGCTCTCTTGGTCTAAGGTTCCTAGAGAGGATTTGAGATAAATAGCCTGACTCAGTGAACTTATCGCAGAGAGAGGTTGCCTCCATTGGTGGGCTATCATACTGATCATCTCTCCCATTTGGGCGAGTTTTGACTGTTGGAGCATAACCTGTTCATTTTTTCTGTTTTTTTCTATCTCTTTGCTTACTCGATCTTCTAGTGAAAGGTTTATCTCCTCTAGCTCTTTTGAGGTCTCCATTATGAGATGCGATAGTGCTTTGAGCGTCAAACTTTTTCGTCTTTGCTCTTTTCGTATCTCTAGGGGTGCTTCTTTTTTCTCTAAAGCGCCTTGTGTTCCCTCGCTAAGACTAAGCAAGGTCATCGTCTGATTTAATAATTCATGAGAATCTTTTTGAGAAAAAAACTCTCCATAAGTAAAAAATCCGCTGACATTAGCTATCTTTTGAAGTGGATAAAGCTCACTATTTATGCTTTCACCAAGAAGCCTTACTCTTGCCATACACGAATAGACAAATATTGTCTCACTTTGATGTAGTAACTGACTCTCAAGATGCTCTTTTGAGTAGACTAAAATAGCTTCTGTATTACCATACCCAAAAGTAATAGTATTACCTGTCTCAAGATTTCCTGCAAAAATTAAAGAGTCGTCATCACCTCTTCTTAAAACAGCACGGGGAATACTTAGTCTATCTTTTTGAATAATCAATGGAAACTCTACTCCAATATCTGGCAAATGCTCGGCTACATCTTCGCCGAGATATCTTTTATAGACGCTAACAGCACTCTCATTATCAATCGTATAGACTCTATTTTTATCTGCCTTGGTGATTGTCATCTTTTTGCCGATATTTTCCCAACCAAAACTCGCTTTGCTAAGAACATTCAAATCTTCATTCTCTAAAAGCACCACAACAGCCCCAGACTCTACAATGCCCTTATGTGTAAAAACTGTTGTTTGCGTAAATGCGGCATTGTCTCCTGCTAAACCACCTGCTACTATAAGATTGCTATCATAATCATGAAAGGCGTTGATATACTCTTCACCATTTACATGTAAGCCATCGGCAAAAGTGATAGCCACTTTTGCCTTACACTTGAACTGCTCTATAAGCTTTTTGGCGGTTTCATAACTGTTTTGTGCTAACTCTGTGCTATATACATGTAAGGAAGTTTTTTCAAAGATAGAAAAAGAGAGCACTACAGAATTTACGCTTGAGTGTCCGTCAATAATTTCACCTGATGTAGTTGCTCCTATGATTTTTATATCTGGGGAAATCCCAAGAACACTCTCAAGCAACTCTTCTATATAGCCACGATCGCACACTCCAGAAAAAACTTGTAGTAAAATCTCTTTGGATTTGTCTATTTTATGCTCTAAAATAAACATCTCCAACTCTCTTGGTGTTGCATAAAAGGTATTGACAGCTCTCATACTATACTCCCTCTTAAATCTATACAAAAAACAGCACCCTGTTCATCGTTTTTGACACTCAGTCTGCCACCGCAGTGATCTTCTATGATAGTTTTACTCATATACAGACCTAGCCCTGTTCCATCTTTTTTTATCTTTGTTGAGAAGTATGGTTCAAAGATTTTATCTTCTATCTCTTT
>CAMZLS010000125.1 GCA_947311765.1 uncultured Helicobacteraceae bacterium | reverse complement strand
TTACCCTTGAGTGGTAAAATCGCTTGAAAAACACGGTCACGACCCTGCTTGGCTGAACCACCCGCAGAGTCCCCTTCCACTAGATAAATTTCAGAAATTGTGGCATCTTTACTTTGACAATCTGCCAATTTTCCAGGAAGTGTTCCTACAGTCATAGCATCTTTACGACGAGTTAAATCTCTCGCTTTTTTAGCAGCTTCACGCCCTTTTGCAGCTAAAAGTGCTTTTTGAACGATAGCTTTAGCTTCGATAGGATTTTCTTCAAAATATTTGTTAAGTTTTTCGTATGTGAGTTTTTGTACAAGAGGACGAACGTAAGTATTTCCTAATTTTCCTTTTGTCTGTCCCTCAAATTGTGGCTCAGGAACGCGAGTAGAGATGATACAGATAAGTCCCTCTTTGACATCATCTCCAGAAATAGCAACATCTTTCTCTTTTACATTTCCATTTTGTTTATTGTAATTTGAGATAACACGAGTTAATCCTGCACGAAAACCAGCTTCATGAGTTCCTCCGTTTGGAGTTCGGATATTATTTACAAAGCTATATGTTTTTTCTTCATAAGCCTCACAATACATCAGAGCAATATCTACTTCAATATCTTCAATCTTGTCATTGAATTCATAAACAGAAGCAACCTGCTCTCTTTTGTTTAAATCAGTCACAAATTCGGTAATACCACCCTCAAAATGGTAAGTATTACTTTTGCCATCACGTTCATCTTTAAAAACTATAGTAATTTGAGGATTGAGATATGCTAACTCTTTAAAGCGTTTTGCTAAATAATCATACTCAAAAGTGATAGTTTCTGTAAATATAGAAGGATCTGGAGCGAATTCTATAGTAGTACCATGTTTACGAGTTTTTCCAGTAATTTTTAAAGCTTCTTGAGGAATTCCCTCTTTAAAATCTTGTTCATGTGTTTCACCATCACGATGAATAGTCATCTTTAAATCACCCGAGAGAGCATTTACAACAGAAACTCCTACCCCATGTAAACCACCAGAAACTTTATAAGTATCTTTATCAAATTTACCACCAGCATGAAGCACTGTTAAAACAACTGTTGCAGCTGATATATTTTCTGTTGGGTGTATATCTGTAGGAATACCACGACCATTATCAGAAATTTTAGCTGTTCCATTTTTAGTTAAAACTACTGTGATAGTATCACAATAACCAGCCATTGCCTCATCAATAGAGTTATCAATAACTTCATAAACTAAGTGATGTAAACCACGATGACCTGTGTCACCTATATACATTCCTGGACGTTTTCGTACTGCTTCTAGTCCTTTTAGAACTTTAATGTTACTTGCACCATAATTTTGTTCCATATTTCGCTCCAACGTAATAAGTGCTCTATTTTAACGAAAAATTACTAAAAGTTTGGTTTGAAGGTATAAACTCTTTATAGATGCCTTTTATACAACAATAGGCATTACTATGGTTTTGAAATTTCCATCTTGAAGAATAAAAGGAAGATTTGGTTCATTCAAAGCAATTGTGAATTCACTATTTGTAATTTGAGCTAAAAAATCAAGTATATAACGACTATTTACAGCAAGAACATAAGCTTCTTCAAAATTAGTAGCAAAGTCCATTTCTGTTTTTGCTTCGATATTGTCATCGCTTAAACTTTCAAAAGTTATACTGTTTTGAAAAAATGTTACTTTCATATCATTACTAATAGTTGTAATCTGTTTTATAGCCATAATAATATCGGCTTTAGGAATGGTAAGACTGTTTTTAATCTCTTTAGGAATGATACGAGTATAATCAGGAAAATTTCCATTAATGAGTTTTGTGAAGAAATTATATTGCTGTGATTTAATTATGAGATGTGTTTCATCATAGATAATCTCTATATCATCAAAAAAAAGTTTTTGAATTTCAACTATAGCTTTTTTAGGAATAATAATAGAGAGTTCACATCCGCTTTGATTATCCATAGTTACCAAGGCTAAACGTCTTGTGTCAGTAGCTACAAAGTTTATAATTTCTGATTGTATATCTATAAGAGCACCATTAAGCTCAAATTTTGGATTATTGTTATCAGTAGCAGAAGTAATTTTCTTTAGAGAACTTATAAGAGATTGTGAGTTTATAGAAATATTTGCCTTTTCTTCAAAAGATGGAAATTGTGGAAATTCATTACTTTGAAAGGTAGGTAATTTAAATTTAGAATGAGATTGTTGAATATAAAGCATATCTTGCTTTGCTTCTAAAGTTATAGTATTATCTTTTAATATACGGATAATATCGAGAAGTTTTTTACCATTAGCAGTTACATTACCAATTTCTTGTATTTGAGCTTGTGTGGTTTGAATATTTAAACCTATTTCATAATCTGTGGCTTTGATTATCAAACTACCTTGTCTTGCTTCAAAAAGAATATGAGATGTTATCTGCGATGTATCTTTTTTTTCAAGAAAAGCTTGTGCATGTATAAGTATGTTTTCTAGTACAGATTTTGATATGAGTATTTTCATCAAAATTCCCCTATATATTTTATATTTATTTTTATATAAATAGATAATAGCAATAATAAGCAATGTGATTATGTGAATAAGGTCTATTTACTCAGATAATCAGGCTTATATAGATGTGAGGGTTTATCTATTTTTCATTCACATTTATTCACTAAGACATTATAGCTTGTTTTATGAATTGGGTTCAAGTTTTTATGTTAATTTTGTGTAGATGCTGTAATTTTATTTTGTAATTCCTCAATTTTGAGACGAAAATCTTCATCATTTTTAATAAGTTCATTGATTTTTTTCATAGTATGACTGACTGCGGAGTGATCTTTTAATCCAAATAGTTGTGCAAGTTGCGGTGTAGTATTGGAAGTGAGTTCTCGTGAAAGATAGATGGCAACACGACGAGCATACACTATATTACGACTACGGCTTTTTGAAATTATTTCACTTGCTTTGACATTAAGCTCTCTTGCAACGGTTGCAATAATATTATCGTGAGTAATATTTTCACGATTTTCACGTATCTGTTCTTTGAGAACATTTTTTGCAAATTCTATGCCTATATCAGCATGCATAAGTTGTGAATAGGCATTAAGTTTTACTAAAATACCTTCAATTTCACGTGAATTATTTTCTATAATAGTTGCGATATAATTTATAACTTCTTTATCAAGTTTAACGCGGTTTATTTCACATTTTTTCTTGATGATTTCTATCTTTGTTTCAAGCCCTGGAGGTTGGATATCAGCCACTAATCCCCACTCAAAACGACTTTTAAGACGCTCTTTAAGTCCTGCAATTTTTTTAGGATGTTTATCAGCTGTCATGACAATCTGCTTGCCATCATTACGAAGGGATTCAAAGGTGTGAAAAAACTCTTCTTGAGTTGATGCCTTGTTGCTAAGAAATTGAATATCATCTATTAAAAGTACATCACATTTTCGATATTTGTCTTTAAATCTATCCATAGTACCATTACTTAAGTGCCGAGTAAAATCATTTAAAAACTGCTCAACAGAAGTATAAATGATATTTTTACCTTGATTTTGTAAAACATTTCCTATAGCTTGCATAAGGTGTGTTTTGCCCAAACCTACTCCACCATATATAAAGAGTGGATTGTAAATAGCACCTGGTTTTTTACTGACACTTTTGGAGGCTTTAACAGCAAATTCGTTTGATCCACCTTCTACATAGTTATTAAAAGTGTAAGAGGGATTTAATAAGGATTGAATAGGCTTATCAGAAGAGACTTTTTTAGTGATTTTTCCAGTAGTATTACTTTTTTTAGTATTGATATTTATTTGAGGGTTAATACCTGTATTAATTTCAAAAAGATGCGCTATAGTATCAGTATATTTTGTTTTAATATAATTGGCTATTAATTGATTTGGTGCCATAAAAATAATATAGTCTTTTTTTGATTTTTCGTCATCATAAATTAGTTGTTTGATATAACGTGTATATTCTACTTCACTAATCTCTTTTTTGAGTTGATCTAATACTTTTTGCCCAATATTTTTTTTGTTCAATGCTTTAGCCTAATATGTGAATATAAAAAATATTATACTGAATTGCTCCCAATTATATGATAAAATCATGTGAATTTATTTTTCATCACTATGTGAATAGAGGTGTTTCAAAAAAGGAATACTCTGTGTTAATTTTAGGAATTGATCCTGGCACTATAAACTGTGGCTATGCCTTGATAGAAAAAGATGCAAGAAAAATAAATTTAGTTGAGGCAGGTATCATAAAAATGAAACCAGAAGATTTACAGTTTCAGATTCCTCAAATGATAGAAGGTTTTAATCTGATATTTAAAACACATAAAATTGATGAAGTAGCGATGGAAAGTATGTTTTTTGCACATAATCCTAAAACTGTTATTAAACTTGCTCAATTTCGTGGGGCAATTATGTTAAAAATACTAGAAGAATTTGGTCAATTTGCCGAATATACTCCATTACAAATAAAAAAAGCAGTTACAGGTAAGGCAAAAGCATCAAAAGAGCAGGTCTCTTTTATGGTGCAACGACTCCTTGGAATAAAAAAAGAGATAAGACCATTCGATATAAGTGATGCTATGGCAGTTGCCATAACACATTCACAAAGAATTTGATTTATATCGCAACAAGTCTAAATAATAAACACTATATTTACATTTTTTTATATTATACTTACCACTAGATAGGGACACTATCTAAGATGATTGGCCTTTAGCTAGAATGTTGTCCTTATCCTTTTTATGATGTTCTTAAAAAAAAGGATAGCTTAAAAAGAAAAGTTACTTATTTTTGCTATAATAAAGACTTGTAACTATTTTACTTAGGATAATGATGCGAAATATTTTTATTTTACTTCTTTTAAATCTATCGCTTTTTGCTTATAGTGAAAATTTTAATGCCTATAATGAAGGTACTAAAAGCGGTAATTTGAATGATACTGGAATCACTTTTAGTTCTAAAGGAACTTGGGAAGTTTTCACAACACCTTTTTCTATTTTTGACACTCCTGTCTTACTTGAACCAAGTTCAACAACTGACAATAATCCGCTCACGCTCTCATTCAAAGAGACTCAATGCCAATTTTCACTAGACTTTGCTACTGATGGAGAAGATATACTTAATGTTATTGGTTTATACCGTGGTAAAGAAGTTTTTAAACAAATATTTTCAGGTGAAAACAGAGCAGGTAGTTATGTTGGTGCCTTTAAAATTAATACTAAGCTAGATAGTGTAAAAGTATATACAAAAGATAAAAAACGCCTTCTTATAGATAATATCCAGACTACTTCATGTAAACTTGATAGTTATAATCTTGATGAGAGGATGATAGCTCATTACTCATTTGAGGAAGATAATACTTTCGAAGGTGTTATTGGAAATGCCTTATACATAAAAGAGGCTCTTGAATTTCCTAAAGAAAAAGATATTAAGAGTATTGCTCTGTGGTTTCGCGCTGATGATGTCCAAAACGCTCCCATAATTTTACAGACTAATAATCTTCGTGTAAAAGTTAGTATTAATGAAGATTCTTTTATACAATTAGATTTAGATGATGCTTTTCTCTCTCCTTATATCTCTAAAATAGAAATATCATCAAGACAATGGACATATCTTGTTCTTACAAAAGATCAAGAAAAACTCAATATTTATATCAATAGTGAACTTCATGGTTCATTTGTGCTAGCTTCTTTACTTCAAAAAGATGATGAATACATAGTTCTAGGCGATGATGATTTTGGAATGATGGATGAAGTCAGATTTTATAATCGTACACTTAATAAAGATGAGATTGTAGAGTTGTATCATACAAGAGAGACATTTACACAAAGCTATACATTAGGCAATGATGCAGGATTTAAGGCAGGAAAGCAATTTTGTATTAATAATCCAAAAGCTTGTGGATTACAAGCAGGTTCTACTATAAAAGATATTTCCATAGAAAAAGACATTAAAACTCTTCAAGGAAAAACTTTTGACATAGAGTGGTATCTTTGGAATGCAGGTGGAAATACTTATCTACTCAGTGGTGATTCCAATAACTCTAGCATCTGGCAATTAGTACCAGACACGCGTCAATGGAAACCTGTTCATAATGCTGGAACTTTTGATGGCTTTGAAGGGCAAGATGCTCTTTTTGATTCAGTCACTATCTCAAAAGATGCAAAACAGATCACATTTGGAAATGAAATCAACGCTTCAAAAGAAAATTAACTTTTCATCTCTTTTTTAACTCTTTTTCGCCATAATGCTTCTCTTAATTAAAGGTGAAAAAGATGATTGACAGAAAAAAAATATATAATCCAAATTCAACAGAAAGTGTCTCTAATCGTAAAGTATTTGGTGGTGATCCTACTGGAATATTTGAGCTTAATAATATCAAATATCAGTGGGCATATAATCTTTGGGAAGTGATGCTTAATAACACATGGTTTCCTAAAGAAGTAGATATGACACGTGATGTTATAGATTATAAAAATCTTACTCAAAATGAGAAAGATGCCTATGATAAAACACTCTCACAACTTATCTTTATGGACTCACTCCAGACAAATAATCTTATAGATAATGTCAATCCTTATGTAACTTCACCTGAAATCAATCTCATTCTTGTACGCCAATCTTTTGAAGAAGCACTTCATTCACAAAGTTACGCAGTTATGGTTGACTCTATCTCTACAAACTCTGAAGAGATTTACGAACTGTGGCGTCGCGATATGATGCTTAAGCGCAAAAATGATGCCATTGCTAATGTATATGAAACACTCTCAGATAATCCAACTGAACATAACTTTGTCAAAGCCTGCTTTGCAAATCAGATTTTAGAAGGTATCTATTTTTATAGTGGTTTTGCTTATCTTTATACCTTAGCACGCTCTGGAAAAATGCTAGGTTCTGCAGAGATGATTCGTTTTATCCAGCGAGATGAAGTTACTCACCTTGTGCTTTTTCAAAATATTATTAATACACTCAAGCGTGAACGACCTGATCTTTTTACTAAAGAACTTGAAAATGAAGTATATGAAATGTTTAAAGAAGCTGTGCAACTCGAAGTTGATTGGGGTCAGTACATTACTCAAGGACAAATTTTAGGACTAACCGATGAGATTGTCGAACAATATATTCAATATTTAGCTGATGATCGCTTAACAAATGTAGGAATGAAACCGATATATAATGTTGATAATCCTATCAAATGGGTAGATGATTTTTCTAAATTTAATGATCAAAAAACAAACTTTTTTGAGGGTACAGTTGCTAACTATTCCAAAGGGTCTCTCAGCTTTGACGACTTCTAAAAAACTCATCTCACTCTGTTTTGCTTCAAGTTCAGATTATGAGGATAATCTTACTAAACTCATTAGTTTAGTACAAAGTGCTCCAAAAGGTGCCATTATCGTAGCGCCTGAAGTCTGTTTGACAGATTATGATTATAAGAACTTTGAAAAGGCAATAGCTTTTAGTACCCCTGCCATTGAAAAACTACTCTTACATGTAAAAGAAAAAACTCTTATATTCACGCTCATTGAAAAAGAAACTAATGGTATTTATAATAATGCCAAAGTTCTTCATAAGGGTAAACTTATCCATACTCAAGCCAAAGCAAAACTTTTTAAATTTGGAGATGAGCATCACTATTTTCAAGCAGGTAAAGAAGAGAATATACAAGTTTTTGAAGTTGATGGTTTAAAAATAGGGCTACTTATCTGTTTTGAGTTACGGTTTAAAGAGTTGTGGAGGCAACTAGAAGGTGCAGATATCATCGCTATACCTTCACGTTGGGGAAAATTACGCTCACAGAACTTTATTTCACTTACAAATGCACTCGCTATTATAAATCAATGCTATGTTATAGCCTCTGACGCCTCTAATGATGACTTTACAGCGCAAAGTGCTGTTATCTCGCCTTTTGGCTTAGAAGAGCGTGATGGTAATTCAGAGCTTCTTTCACTCAAATTTGAGCTTTCAGAGATTAAAAAAATGCGCCGCTATATGGATGTAGGTATCTCATGACAAAAATTACACAGATGAAAAACTCTAGGCTTGCAGAGGAAATTCATCAGCGATTTTTTTTAGAAAGTGATATAAAAAAAGCTATCGCAAATACAAATCGTGAGACATTTGTACCTACTGGTTTTCGCCATCAAGCTTATAAACTTGATGCCTTGCCTATGAGTGCACAGCAGTGGATTAGCTCTCCACTTACCGTAGCGAAGATGACACAGTATCTTTCACCAAAGGGTGCTGATAGAGTTTTAGAAATAGGTTGTGGCAGTGGTTATCAAGCAGCAGTACTTTCACATCTTTTTCGCGGTGTCTTTACTATAGAGAGAATAGAGCCTCTCTTGCGAGAAGCTAAAGAACGTTTTCGATCTCTTGGTATAATGAATGTGCATACACGTAACGATGATGGGCAAAATGGCTGGATTCAGTATGCACCTTATGATAGAATACTCTATTCAGCTTCACCCAAGTCAATTCCTCAGCGTTTAATTGAGCAATTATGCGATGGTGGAATATTAGTTGCACCAATTGATAAAAACGGCAAGCAGTTTATCACACGTTACCGTAAAATAAATGGTCATCTTAGTGAAGAGAAGCTTGAATCTTGTATTTTTGTTCCTGTTTTAAATGGGGTTCAACTATAATTTTGTTAAGTTAAATTAATAAAAATCATTAATTATATTTTAATTAATAAACTGTTATAATTATAATCAGTCTAAATTTTCGAGGAAGTAACATGAAAAAACATGCTTATTTAACCCAAGAAAATATCATCCATGCATTAGCACAACATGCTATAACAGAACTTGAAGCGAACAAGTTGCTCAAAAGGCTTAATAGTTGTGTAAAAAAAGCTAAGCACTAAGGCTATTTTCTTGATATTTTAATGTACTGCCTCTTATGTAGAGGGGTGCATTATGTGCTCCATCAAAGCTACTATAATTTCCAATACAAACTATGACACCTTTATCATCAAAAAGTATAGAAATACCTTCGCTCATATCAAGAAATGAGAGTTGATTTTCATCCACAAATCGCGCATCATTCACACCGCATATTTCTAACTCTAAATCAATCCAATCAAAGCCACGCCCCTCATCTTGAGTACTAAGTCTTAAAAGCATTGTACTTGGATTTAATATTTTAAGCCTACGAAGTTCTCCATTGATAGCCCTATTGAAACGCTTATTGAAGGCATCAATATGGCTTATATTAAAGTGCTTGGTTTGTGGTGCTTTGGGGGAAGTCATGAAAGGTTTATTTAAGGGTTGAGAATTTCTAACATTTCTGGAGAATGAAGTATAAATGAAGAGCGTTATAGATCGCAACGGGGGCTTACATGTAAGGCATCAATTGGAGTAAAAAGTCTCTTATCGTACATCTCAAGAGCTACTCTACCTATCATAGCGGCATTGTCAGAGCAGTATTGTAAGGGGGCAAGAAGTAATTGCACTTTATAGGGGGTAAGAAGTTTCTCAATCTCCGCTCGCAAATAAAGGTTTGCACTGGCTCCGCCTACTATTGCAAAACGCTTTGGAGGATGATTTTGAAAATATTTATTGAGTTTATATGTTAGATGTTTTGTGGCTATATGCTCAAATGAAGCAGCGATATCTGGATAATCTTCCTCATTTCCAGCTTCTACAGCAAGACGAACCGCATTTTTAAGACCCGAATAACTAAAGGCAATTTTTTTATTTTGCAAAAGAGGCACAGTAAAGTTATAGCGTAGTCGATTTGCACCTTTGGCTAGCTTTTCGATAACTGGCCCACCAGGATAAGCAAGTTGCATCATCTTTGCCACCTTGTCAAAACTTTCACCAAAACTATCATCCATAGTGGAAGCAACTGTGCACATCTTTTCTAAACTCTCTACTTCTATAACTTGGGTGTGTCCACCTGAAACTAAGAGTACTGTAAGTGGAAATTGCACCTCTTTTTCTATAAAAAGTGAATAAATATGCCCTTTAAGATGATTAACTCCCATAAGTGGAACATGAAGACTAAGGCTGAGTGCCTTAGCCATTGTTACACCTTCGACAAGAGTAACGCTCAGTCCCGGCTCGTTTGTAACTGCTATAGCTTTTATGTGAGGAAGATATTCATTGCATGATTGAAGTATCTTTGGTAAGGCTTGCGCATGAAGTCGCGAGGCGAGTTCAGGAACAACACCGCCATAAACACTATGCTCTAGTTCTTGAGATATTTTTTTATGAAAAAGAAGTTTTTTAGTTTTTATCTCTGTGATAGCGATGGAGCTATCATCACAACTGCTTTCTATGCTTAAAAGCATTTAACTTTCCTCTTTTTGAGTTTTATAGTTTAATCTCATCTTAAAACAAGTTTTACTAGGGTGAGGAGCAACAAATAAGCGACCGTCATACATTTTTTCAACTATTTGGCGACTCATATATAGACCAATACCTGTGCCTTGTGATTTTGATTTCGTCGTAAAGTAAGGGTCAAAAATATGTTCTACAATATTTTTTATTCTTAAAAATTTAAACATTTTTCTCTTTCAGGTCTCTTTTTTTGAGATTCAACCCACTCTAAAACCCAAGGCCAAGCTCCATAACCACTCTCAGTGTTGATGTGTCCCATATTTTGGAACACTTTGTGCTTGACATTAAGTGCTCGAGCAAAACGGATTCCTTCCGATTTGTTCAGATATGGGTCATCATCCGATGTCACTAAGAGCGACTCCTTTGTAAATAAATTCTTAGGTATCTCCACAGGAAAGAAACTTGCAATTTCTCTGTACTCGCGTAAATCACGTGGTGGAGCTACCATAAGCAATCGCCTTACATGTAAGCTTAAACCTTCATTACATAGATGCCACCATAAGATATTTCCTAAAGAGTGACAAATTACGATATCAGGCTTTAGCTCATCAATAAGCTCTCTAGCTTCACAAAGCCACTGCTCTTTTTTTGGTTCAAGCGGGTCGCTTAGCTGAGGAAAGGCAACGATATAGCCACGACTCACAAGTTCGCGTGCTAGCCAGTCTTGCCAATGTGGACTCGGTGAAGCGTGCCAACCATAAAGAATTAAGACCTTCTTCATGAAAGTGTTCTCACAAACTGGCGTACTTCATCATCCATAGCAAAAACCGCATCAATACTCTCAGGTTCGCTATCAAAATGTTCATAAGCTTTTATGATGCGTTCAGAAATCTGCAAAAACCCAATTTTGCCTATGATAAATTGCTCAATCGCCACTTCATTTGCAGCATTAATAATGACACCACGATTTGGATTTTGCAAGATATCATCTTTGAGTTCCCAGATAAGATAACGCTCTTTTGAAATCTCACGAAATTCTAATGAGCCTATTTCTAGTAAATTAACAGGCTTTAAAATTGTCTCATTAAGCTCTTTGTTTAGAGCATGGGCGATAGGAAGTTTCATATCGGCGTTGGCAAAGTGCGCTGTCGTTGATCCATCTGTAAAGTCTATAAGAGCATGAATAAGAGACTTAGTTTCTATCACCGCATCATACTGACCCTCACCAAAAAGCCAACGCGCCTCTAAGAGTTCAAAGAGTTTATTGACCATGCTTGCACTGTCTATTGTGATTTTGCGTCCCATAGACCAATTTGGATGTTTGAGTGCGTCAGAGAGCGAAGCCGTTTTGAGTTTTTCCAGAGGCCAGTCACGAAAAGAACCCCCACTTGCTGTAATAATCATTCTCGAAACAGGACTTTTTCCTTGGAGTAGATACCATAAACCAAAATGCTCACTATCAATAGGCTGAATATGTGAAGTATCTATAAACGCTCCCCCAGCTACAAGAGACTCTTTGTTGGCAAGGGCGATTTTCTTCTTACATGCAAGTGCTTCAAGTGTGGCACGAAGTCCTGCAAAGCCTACAATAGCATTGACTACCAAATTACTCTTCGCTTCACGAATGGCTTCTACTATTCCCTCTTCCCCACAGAGAACATGAGAGTGCCTTACATGTAAGATATCTTTACAATCTTGCACGACAACTATTTTAGGAGAAAACTTCTCTATCTGCTCATTTAAAAGCGCGATATTTTTACCACAAGCAAGTACTTCTACATGTAACTTAAAGCGCTCTGCTATAAGAAGGGCATTGACTCCGATAGAACCTGTTGAACCAAGAAGAATCAAACAAGACCTCGAAGTAGAACCAGCATCACAACGCTAGCAAAAAGATAACCATCTATTCTATCAAGCACCCCGCCATGCCCTGGTAAAATAATGCCGCTATCTTTCACGCCTGCTTGTCGTTTTAATGAACTTTCAAACAGATCACCAAAGATAGAGGCGATAGAGACTGCAAAAGAGATAATAACTGCTTTTTCAATATCAACAATCATAATCCCCACAAATGAAGCAGCAGTAGTTGCAAGTATGACACCCCCAACAAGTCCCTCCATTGTTTTTTTAGGAGAGGTTGGTGAAAATGGAGTTTTACCGATACTTTTACCTACAAAATAAGCTCCTGTATCTGTTACTGCTACTGCTACAAGTAGCCATAGCAGTGCAATCATTCCATACTCTTTGTACATACTAAGGGCAAATAACATCCCTGCGGTTGGATAGAGAAAAGGTAAAAAATTACTCCATGACTTCTCATTTTTATATGCCATAAAGGAGGCAAATATAATCCCAGCCATGACAAACAAGTCATCACCATAAGGGTAAAAAAGTGCTACTATCCAGATAAGTGCTGCATAAAAATAGAGTTTGTTGTCTTTGATACCAAAAAGATTATTCGCTTCATAAAATGCCAAGAGATAGACCCCACCGAGAAAAAGCCATGTGAGATAAAAATTATCAATATAACCAATTAAAAAGACCCCAGCAATAAGCCCTAACCCTGTTACAACTCGATCAGTATGTGATCCAAAAAGTTTCATATAATTTCCGAAAATATAAGATATGACATTATAACCCTTTACATGTAAAAAGAACAAGGTATGATAAGATTAGCATCTCTAAACTCTAAATAATAGGACTTTTAATGCAAGCATATGAACGTTTTTATCCTATCTCTAATGACTTTCGTGCGCCTTATGCTCGAGATCGTGATAGAATTATCCATTCAGGAAGTTTTCGCAGACTCGAATATAAAACGCAAGTTTTTCTTAATCAAGAAGGAGATTTTTTTCGTACTCGCTTGACACATTCTATCGAAGTTTCTCAGGTGGCACGCTCTATTACGGCGAGTCTTGGATTGCAGGAGTCCTTAACTGAGGCGATAGCCTTAGCTCATGATTTAGGTCATACTCCTTTTGGGCATATTGGAGGCGATGCCTTAGATGAAGCACTTAAAGCAGATGGTTTTGCAAATGGCTTTGAACACAACTTTCAATCTTTTCGAGTCGTTACAAAACTAGAAAAACGTTACAGTGGTTTTTTGGGGCTCAATCTCTCTTTTGCAACACTAGAAGGGATTTTAAAACACTCTTATCCTTACAATAAATCTTTTTTACCTCCTAGCATAGATGAACAATTCAATCTTGCAACCCACCCTTCCATAGAAGCGATGATAGTTGATAGGGCTGATGAGATTGCTTATATTGCTCATGATATTGATGATGGAGTTCACTCTGGGCTTATCAGTTTTGAGACTCTTAAAGAGAGTGTTTTAATCCAAGAAATTTTACAAAAGGTATCTGATGAAGGTGTCTCTCAAGATGATGATGAGATGTTTCGCTACCGCTTTAGCTCCCATCTGATTAATCACTTAGTCTATTCTCTTTTGGCTTACTGTGAAAAAAATATAGATACTTCAAAAGTTTTGAGTGCAAGTATTGATGCACTAGAACCTGTCCCTATCGGCTTTGAACCTGCATTGGAGACAAAGATTAAAAAACTCAAAAAAATTCTCTTTCAAGAACTCTACCAACATAAAACTGTAATTCGTAAAATGTACGCAGGCAAGCAAGCTGTTATAGGTCTTTATAGGGCCTTAAATGATGAGCCAAAAATCATGCCAAAATTTTACCGAGAACAGTTACATGTAAGAGCCAAACATAGAATAATCGCAGACTATATCGCTGGCATGAGTGATAGATATGCCATGAATCTATATAATGAGGTGTATGGGAAAAACGTATAATCGCGAGACTATGGTAAGCAAAAATATACGCAATAGTATCTATCCAAAAAGCCGAGAAAAAAAGCCTTTACCTTGCGCTTTTTTCACCATAGAGATAAGTCTATCCATAGAAGGCGCACCAAGTTCATAATCTTTGAGTATCTTATCTCTGCCGATGGCAACACAAAAAGGGACGCTCTGTATCTCGTACTTTTGTGCAAGTTTTGGATTGTGCGTTACATCCACTTTGCAGATAAGCGCCTCTTCTTGAAAAATCTCAGCCAAGCCTGGCAATCTTGGAAGCAACTCTTGACAAGGCCCACAAGAAGGGGAGTAAAAATCTATAAATATCGCCTTATCATTCTCTTGTATCGTCTGGGAGTAATTTGTATCATTGAGTTCAAAAACCATGTGTTTCCTTTGTTTAATTACCTCAATTGTAGCGAAAGCGGAATTTATTGTCTTTTAAGTAGAATTTCATACTTTTCCTCATATCCAATAATCACATGCAAGCATAGCTTCAGCTGTTATAACAACCTTGTTTGTCACTATAACATCTGCGTTTTGAATATGTTTGAGTGTTTCATCTGCTGAAGTTGTCTGAAAAATCTCTGCGTCACCAAATTGCTTAAATGCTCCTAGGGGAGTTTCGCCAAAGCTTAAGACATCAAGAATAACAACTTTTATCTACATATCCGTTATTTTTGTAATGAGTTGTTTGGATTTTTCTAAGGCCTTTTCTACCTTATCAAAGACAAGCGCTACTGCCATGCGTCTTGCGATATGCGACTCTGGTTTCGAGAAGATTCTCACAAAACTATTTTCACTAAAAAGTGACTTATCCACTTCAACTATCGGGGTTTGTGATTCGTTTGTTGCCTTATAGGCTGCACTTGCACCCTCACCGTAAAAAGTAAACCCTAGAGGTAGGCCTAAGACTGCTCTTACATGTAAAGCAAATTCACTCTGGCTTTGTGTGATAAGCGTAACCATTCCTGTATCGTGTGGACGGGGGCTAACTTCTGAAAAATAGACCTCGTCACCTTTGATAAAAAGTTCCACGCCAAAGAGTCCACGACCCCCTAAGCCATCAGTGATTTTTTGAGCTATCTCTTGAGAGCGCTGTAAGGCTAGAGGAGTCATCTGCGCTGGTTGCCATGAAAAAATGTAATCACCATCACGCTGGACATGTCCTACGGGTTCACAAAAAACTGTTTCTACACCATTGCGGACACTAAGCATTGTAATCTCATAATCAAAATCCACAAAGGCTTCTACAATAAGCTCACTTGCATCCCCTCGCGCCTCTTTAGCAATCTCCCATGATTTTTCTACATCTTCGGCTGAGCGCATAATACTTTGCCCATGTCCAGAAGAGCTCATAACAGGCTTCACGACACATGGATAGCCAAGTGTATTTGCTGTCTCTCTCAGCATCTCTAGCGAATCAACAAATTGATACGGTCCTGTTTTGATGTGCAAATCTTCTGCTGCAAATTTACGAATATTTTTACGGTTCATAGTTTTATTAATAGCGTCAGCATTTGGAATCACATGAAAGCCCTCTGCCTCTGCCTTAAAAAGTGCCGAGATGCTAATAGCCTCAATCTCAGGTAAGATATAGCTAGGCTTCTCTTTGCGAATAATCTCCAATACTGCCTCTTCATCTTGCATATCAACAACATAAGAGTGGTGTGCCACAAGGTGTGCCGGAGCATTTTCATAGCGATCAAGCGCTATAACTTCAAGACCGAGGCGTTGTGCTTCGATAGCAACTTCTTTGCCAAGTTCTCCAGAACCTAGTAACATAATAGAAGTAGAATTTTTCTGTAAAGGGGCAGTAAATTTCATAAAATAGCCTTCTTAAATAGATGTGCTATTTTAGCATAGAGAGTTTAAGCCATAAGTAATGAAAAGAGTTTGTCTGAAGAAGTTTCGTGTAGAAAATTGAAGTTTACATGTAAAAAGCCCGAAGGCTTAGTACTAGAGTCGTGACTCGTAACGACGCATCATATAAAGACGCTTAAGCATCTTTTTGCGCGCGCTGATTTTTTGTTTCTTGCGCTTTTCTGTTTCTGTTTCATGGAAACGACGAGCGCGAGCTTCAGTAACGATTAGGTTACGATCAGTTTGCTTTTTGAAACGGCGGTACGATGCATCGAAATTGTCATCATGACGAAGAATAATTCCTGGCATATCACATCACCCACTTTCTTTTAAAATTTAGACGCGAATTATAGCCAAATATTCTTTAAATTTAAATTGTGTAATTCCATAACATTCCCAACACCTCCAAATTTGCAAGAAAAACTAGACCATATGATTCGTCAAAAGTTTGCCTCTTCCTCAGACAATTACTTTTAGAGAGAATTGAAAAGTGGTGGTTTTAGGAAAAGTCTATTTTACTACACTATTATTTTAACTCATAAGCACTCTTTAGTTATACTTGTTATAAAATAAAACAACAAGGTTTTAATGATGGCTAAAGAACACTCTTTTGATATCTCTGCAAAGATAAATCTTCAAGATTTTAAAGATGCTCTCAATCAAGTTGATCGTGAGGTGAGTAATCGTTATGATTTTAAAGGAACAACTTACGATATAAACTATCGTGAAAATGATAAAGTACTTGTTTTAGTTGCTTCAAGTGATAACAAACTTGATGCGCTCACTGATATTGTTATTGCTAAACTTTTAAAACATAAGCTCTCTTCAAAGGTTTTAGATGAATTGCGTGTTGAAGATGCTAGTGGAGGCACTCGCAAAGCTACTTACAAGATTGTCGATTATATTGAGTCTAAAGAGGCGAAAAAAATAGTAGCAGATATTAAAAAAATGAAGCTTAAAGTTACTGCGCAGATAGAGGGTGATAGTATCCGCGTCAAGGGGAAAAATCTTGATGATTTGCAAAAAGTTATCGCTCAGATTCGCTCTGGTGAGTGGGAAGCTCCCCTGATTTTTGAAAATATGAGGTAATGATGACAAAGATGACCGTAGCGCAAGCCGCTGAACATTATAAGATCTCCAAAGAGGCTATTCATAACCGTATTCGTAGAGGTTCGCTTACTAGTATCATAGAAAATGGCGTAAAATATGTTGCAGTAGCCGAGGCGAAAAGTACCCCTAGCAAACATCAAGATCAGCGTTATTATGACTATATCGAAGAAGAAAACAGTCGTCTTCGAGAACGCGTTAGTAAGCTAGAAAATGAGACAACTTCACTTCGTGATAAGCGTGAAGCTTCACTGATTGCAGAGCGTGAGAAGATAGAACAGATCTATAAAGAGCGTGATGAGCAATTACGATCTGTTTTACATGTAGTAGCCTCAAAGTTCCTTACTGCACAAAATATGAATCAAGTTATAGATGACGCTGTGAATGAAAATGAGCCAAGCGAAGATGCAGAACTTATCTCGGAATCACCTATTATCACGCAAGAAGATGAGAGCGATATGATTACTCTTAAGCAGTTTTTGAAACTCAAGGATTATAGCAAGAAAAAAGCTAAAAAAATTAAAGCACGTTTTGAAAAAAATGCGAAAAAAGATAAGCGCATTTTTACCATCAAAGAGAAGATTTACATCCGCCCAAATAGTTTTGATTATAGTGATTTTTTATAATTTTGACTCCTTATATCAAGACAGCTTCTCTTGTCCCTTTTTCAATAAAACCAATCTCATAGCCATCAGAGTTTGCCAAAATATCAGCCACATTTTCAGGTTTTACAACTAAAACCATACCGACACCCATGTTGAAAGCTCTAAACATCTCTGCGCGCTCTACATGTTGTCCGATAAGCTCATAGATAGGAAGCGTGCGAATTTTACTTTCGTTAATAACCGCGCGCATTCCCTCAGGAAGCACACGAGGAAGATTTTCAACAATACCTCCACCTGTGATATGAGCTAAGGCTTGGATCTTATTTTTGAGTTTTTTAAATGTTTTTACATAGATTTTTGTTGGTGTAAGAAGTGTTTCTATAAGAGGTTTTCCCTCAAAATCATCATTAAACTTCATGCCCATCTTTTCAAAAAGAACTTTTCGAGCAAGAGAAAAGCCATTTGAGTGAATGCCAGAACTTGGTAGTGCAATCAATACATCACCAGCACTTACATGTAAGGTACGATCTAATTCACTTTTTTCACCAATTCCAACCGCAAAACCAGCTAAATCGTAATCGTCTTTAGAATACATCCCTGGCATCTCAGCAGTTTCTCCACCGATAAGTGCACATTCACTCTGAACGCACCCCTCAGCAATACCTGCAACAACAGCAGTAGCAACTTCAACCTCAAGTTTGCCTGTGGCATAATAATCAAGAAAAAATGAAGGCGTACCAAAGTTACAGATAAGGTCATTAACACACATAGCTACTAAGTCAATTCCAACTGTATTGTGAATACCAGAATCGATAGCAAGCTTCAGCTTCGTTCCTACACCATCAGTAGCCGCGAGCATTACAGGCTCTTTGTATCCAGTAGGGAGTTCAAAAGCACCTGCAAATGAACCAATACCACCTAAAACACCAGGTATTTTAGTGGATTTAACAAGAGGTTTGATATTTTCTACGAAACTATTACCTGCATCAATATCGACGCCGGCATCTTTATAGCTGATTTGGCTCATGAATAGATACTCCCAGGGAAATTAATATTGGAAGTATATCAAATATGGGGTTAAGACTCTTTTGGTGATTCAGGTAAATCACATTTTTTAGTGATAATGCAGAGGGGACAGAAGTTAGTAAGACCAGCGATAAGAGGGATAATACCTAGATAAAACCACGCAGTTCCTGTAATAAATCCTGTTGCAATTAAGCCTAACCCTAAAACAATACGAAAAGGGCGACAAATTTTTCTTATTTTATTAACATCCACTAAAAGACCTTTTTTGATAAAATTTTGCTAGAATTATAGCTTATAAATAATAGGTGTGTATTATCAATATCAAGTAAAGCTTAATCTTATGCAAAATAAAAGCTATTCAATACTTTTTAATACTGCTATGCTAAAATCGCGTTTAAAGAATAGAAGGAATTAAAAAATATGAAATCATTTATATATCCAGAGATGATGGTACATGTACCTTTATGTACCCACAAAGATCCTCAAAATATTTTACTTATCAGTGATGATACAAAACTTTTTGATGTTGAATTAGCACGCCACAGAGATTGCAGTATTACTATAATTAAATCCTCAGATGCAGGCGATGCGATTTGTAACTTAGAAGATAATAGTTTTGATGTTGTCTTAAGCGAAGGCTCCAATGAGGCGGTGCTTTTAGCGCATATCGCTCGTGTGAGCAAAGAGGATGCGCTTATCTCTATTGCACATCCATCTCTTGATGATATAGAAGCTAATAGAGTGATTATGAAAAATTTAGCCAAAGATTTCAAAATCATTATGCCTTACAATGCAGGTGAAAACACGCTCCTTCTCGCTTCAAAAGAGTATCACCCAACAGCGGATATTATCTTACAAAGAAGTGATCTTTTAGAAGGACATAGTTACTATAATTGTGATATCCACCCAGCGGCATTTGCTACGGGTAATGATGTCCGCAAAGCTTACTTGGGCGTAATTCGTAACTAATGGCTTACAAATACGCGATAGCTCTTACTGGTTCCATTGCCACAGGAAAAAGTACCGTAGCCTCTCTTTTGGGACTCAACGGGCTTCGTGTTATTGATGCAGATAGTATCTCTCATAAAATTCTTGATGCCAATACTGCTTGGGTGAGCGAGAATTTTGGAAAGCAGTTTGTTAGAAGTTCTAAGGTTAATCGAACAGAGCTAGGAAAAATTATTTTTAGTAATGCTGAGGCTAAGGCAAAGCTTGAAGCCTTTTTGCACCCTAAAATCCGAGCAGAGATTGAAGCGCAAAGTATCAAACAAGATGGCTTTGCA
>CAMZLS010000124.1 GCA_947311765.1 uncultured Helicobacteraceae bacterium | reverse complement strand
CATGCATCGCAAGAGCAGTTTGAACAGTTTATGAAGTATATCCCTGCCAATATCTATATATTGAAGAACTCAAGAATTGTGTACGCCAATAGATCCGCTTCAGCCTTCTTTGGAGAGAGAAACATTATAAATTCTACTGCCGAGGATTTTCTCTGTAAAAAAGATGCAGAAGTAGTGCAGTATGCTATAGAAAAAGCACTCCAAGATGGTATTTTTGAAGATGTTATAGAGATGACTAACTATCAAAATGAGAGAAAAATATTTCGTATTTTAACTTTTAGAATAGAGCGAAATAGTTCTACAAGAGTTGGGCTTGTTGGTATTGATATCACTACAGAGTACAGAGATAGACATGAGCTTGTAAAATTTAAAAAAATTATCGAAACAAGTCCTGTGTCAATGGTTATCACCGATGTTGATGGAAATATAGAGTATGTAAATCCTTGCTTTTGTCAAACTACAGGCTATAGCTATAGTGAAGCCATAGGTCAAAATCCTAAAATCTTAAAAAGTGATTTTCATCCTAAGGAAGATTATGTAGAATTATGGGAGGATATAACGCATAGCCATGTCTGGTCCGGAACTTTTAAAAATGTTAAAAAAAGCGGTGAAGAGTATTGGGAGAGTGCTATTATCGCGCCTATTAAAAATGAATCAGGTCTTATTACAAACTATATCGGTATCAAACAAGAGATAAGTGAGCAAGTGTATCTCAGACAAGAACTCTTAGATAAAGAGGAGATTATGATAGCCCAATCTCGCCACGCTGCCATGGGAGAGATGATAGGTATGATAGCCCATCAGTGGCGCCAACCTATCTCCATTATCGCTATGGGTGTCAATAATATGCTTGTAGATATTGAACTTGAGGAGCTAAGTCAAGAGGCATTTCAAGCGCAGGCTGAAAGTATTTTGTATCAGACAGAATACCTCTCTAAAACTATAGATGATTTTAGAAACTTTTTTCGACAAGATAAAGAGATCGAAGAGGTTCAACTAGCAGATATTATGCAAGAAGCCAATAAAATTATTGGTGCAAGTTTGCAAGACAATAACATAGCATTATATGTACAAAACAGAGCTGGCTTACATGCAAGGACCTACTCTCGTGAACTTTTGCAAGTCTATATCAATCTTTTAAAAAATGCCAAAGAGGCTATAGTTGAAAACAGTATAAAAGAGGGGAGAATCAATGTAATAATTAGTGAAGATAATCAGAAACTTATCACGCAAGTGTGCGATAATGGCGGTGGTATTGATAAAGAAATCATTGCTAAAATCTTTGATCCTTACTTTAGCACCAAAGATGAAAAAACAGGCACAGGCTTGGGCCTGTATATGTCTAAAACTATTATAGAAAAACATCTTTATGGTGCTATTAAGGTCGTAAATACACAAGAGGGTGCTTGTTTTACGCTTGAAATACCATCTCAATGGGGGGGGATAGATGACTGATGTGAAAAAACTAAGAGAAATAGCAAAAGATTTGACTGTGTTGTATGTTGAAGATACGAAAGATTTACGCGATGCAATGTCACAATACCTCAAAAAATTATTTTTACATGTAAGGCTTGCTTCTGATGGAAAAGAGGGACTAAAATCTTATCAAGAAGAGTCTTTTGATATTGTTATAACAGATATTCAGATGCCATATATGACGGGCTTAGAGATGATAAAAGAGATAAAAGAGATCAAGGATGAGCAAGAGATTATCATCATTTCTGCGTATGGTGAAGCACAATATTTTCTTGATGCAATTCGTTTGGGCGTGAGTGACTATATTATCAAGCCTATTAATCATACACAGATAAATCAAGTTCTCTATAAAATAGCATATAAGCTTATGCGTTTTAAGGAAAATATTGAGTATAAAGAGCACCTTGAAGCGATGGTTGAAGCGCGTAGTTTTAAAATTCTTGCCTTAGAAAAGGAGAAAATTAAAAATTTTGAAAATACACTCTTAGCCTTTGTTGAGTTGATAGAAGATAGGGATACTTATACGGGGGGACATTCGCAAAGAGTAGCAATGTACTGTAAGTTAATAGCTCAAAAGATGAACTGTAGTGATGAGGAGTGTGAACTGATTTATCGTGCGGGTATTTTACATGATATAGGAAAGATTACTACTCCCGATACCGTTCTTTTAAAGCCTGGAAAATTAAATGAGTTAGAATATAAACTGATTCAAGATCATGTGAAAGTGGGCTATAGTCTGCTCCATAAGATAGATATGTATAAAGAGCTAGCAGAAATTATTATCTACCACCATGAGCGTTATGATGGTTTAGGTTACCCTAAGGGTCTCAAAGGTGAAGAGATACCAACTCTTGCTCGTATCATGATGCTTGCGGATGCCTTTGATGCGATGACAACAAACCGTATCTATAAAGGTCGCAAAAAAACCAGCGTTGCCATAGAAGAGCTGCAAAAATTATCTAAAAAACAGTTTCATCCTGAAGTTGTTGCAGCAGCAGTAGAAGTTCTCTCAGATCTACAGATTGTAGAGTCTATCTCACAGTTGCCTGTAACGGATATAGAGCAAGAGCGGTTTTCATACTTCTATCGTGATCAGATTACACATGCTTTTAACGCTGATTATCTCAACTTTATGATAAATCGTAACTATTTTGAGCCAGAATATAGCTGTATTAATACACTATACATGCACAATTTTTCTCATTATAATAAAAAGCATGGCTGGAGTGGAGGCGATAAGCTTCTTTCTCAATTTGTTGATCATCTTCAAGGCTTATACCCTCTTGCTATGATTTTTAGGTTTCATGGGGATGATTTTATTTTATTGAGTAAAGAGCATTTAGAGATAGATATGAATCAGTTTGAATTTTTAGATATTTTTCAGGCTGAACATATCAGTATAAGTAAGTTACATATTGATTTAAAGAAACAAGAACTACGAAATTTGAAAGAACTTGAGGAGTTACTTTAAAAATTATACATTTTTAATACACTTTTTAGATATAATTTTTCACTTTAAAAAATGTTAGGTCTTAATGAAAAAAATTATAAAAATTATTTTACTTTTAGTGCTGATTCTTTCAGTATCAGAATTAGCTGCTGCCCAATATCGAAAGATTATAGTTGCCTCGTATCTTAACCAACATGATGCAGATATGGCTCTGCAAAAACTCAATGAGTATTTAGCCGGCAATCAAGAGTTGGCGAAGTATGAAGAGCAAGAAGGTTTTGAGTTTTTAGCAAGACAATCAGAGAAGTATTTTATTGTCTCAGTAGAACCTTTTAAAGATAGAGCTATTCTTCAAATAGTTTTAGACAATATAAGAGAACTTCATGCTGATGCCTTTGTCAATAAGCTAAAAATTAGTGAAATTGAAAAAAGAAAGATTCCGACTATTCATAAAAAGAAGATTGAGGAAGTAGAAGAAGAGCCTGCAATAGTAGAAAATAAGCCTCAAGCTACTGAGAAAAGTACGCCGCTTGTAGAGGTTATTCCTGCAACGAAGATGATAGAGAATGAGGCTAAAAAAGAAATTATTGAGAAACCCGAGGAAGTTATTGAGAAACCCGAGGAAGTTATTGAAAAATCTGAAGAAATTAATAAGAAGATAGAAACACTTAATGATGAATTACCAGAGAAAGATAAACAATACCAAGCCAATAAAGCAAACTCTTCTGCTCGTACACTCTTTTATGTATTAGCAGGAACTTTACTTTTATTAAGTATAGCTATAGCGCTTCTTTATATTTTACGCAAAGATAATAAGCGTCTTTCAGATATGTTGGATCATGAGACAGATAAACTTCTTATGTGTGAAAATAATATGATGCAAAAAGAGGTCTTCATTGCTAAGATTAGTCATGAATTACGAACTCCTATGAATGCTATTATTGGGCTTAGCCATATTGTTTTACAAACAGATTTAAGCCATTTACAAAAAGAAAATATTAGTAAAATAAAATATTCTGGGGAGATTTTACTCGATATTATCAATGATATTTTAGATTTTTCTAAGATGCAAGCAGGCGAGCTTAAGATTGAAAAATCCGAGTTAAATATCAATGATGTTTTAGATCATGTTTCTAATGTGGTAGCTATGGATGCTAAAAGTAAAGGTCTTGAACTTATTTTTGATATAGACAAAGAGGTTCCCTCTCGATTTTTGGGTGATCCATTACGCTTAGGACAAGTTCTTATTAATCTTTTAAGCAATGCTGTTAAATTTACAAAACAGGGTGATATAGAGCTTAAAATTTATAAAGTTTCTCAAGAAAATTCTAAGGTTTTATTAGAATTTAAAGTAACCGATACAGGTATCGGTATGACATCGGCTCAGATTGCCAAACTTTTTAAATCATTTTCTCAAGCAGATGATTCTACAAGTCGTGTTTATGGTGGCACTGGCTTGGGTCTGTCTATCTCAAAACAACTTATAGAGATGATGGGTGGAGGCATTCGAGTTGAGAGTCAATATGGACGAGGTAGCAGTTTTATTTTTACTATTGAACTAGAACTAGAAGACCCTGACAACAAACGCCACTACCGCCTACCATCAAAAAGTTTTATGCGAAAGCGTGCTCTTATAATCGACACAAACATTAAGGCTATCAGTTCGTTGAGTAAAATGCTTGAGTATTTTCACTATAATGTCCAGACCACGCCTGTTATTGAGGAAGCAGAGCAACTTATAAATGAGGTGGCTTTTGATGTTCTTTTTATAGATGAACAAAAGCTCTCGCAATATGCATTAGAGTCTATTAAAGAGATTAAAGAAAAAAGATTTCTAAAAGTTG